>DASTJX010000106.1:0-4647 GCA_035716265.1 Nitrospira sp. | reverse complement strand
GAGGTAGATCTGCGCTATGACAATCGGGTGATCGTCCGGGAAAGGGGGTGAGGCTGTGGCGAAGCGGGACCAAATTCTCGTGGGATTGGATATCGGTACGACGAAGATCTGCGCGATCGCTTCCGAAGTGACCGAGGAAGGGACGTTGAACATCATCGGTGTGGGTTCGAGCCCGTCGCGCGGGCTTCGCAAAGGCGTGGTCGTCGATATCGAGAGCACCGTGGAGTCCATCAAGAAAGCGGTCGAGGAAGCGGAATTGATGGCGGCGGTACAGATCAATTCTGTCTACACGGGTATCGCCGGCAGTCACATCTCTGCCGAAAACTGCAAAGGCGTCGTGGCGCTCAAGAAGTCTGAGGTGACGCGCGATGACATTCATCGGGCGATCGAAAGCGCCAGAACCTTGGCCGTCATTCCTCACGAGCGACGGATTCTGCACGTGTTGCCCCGGGAATTCATGGTGGACGGGCAGGAGGGTGTTCGGGAACCGTTGGGACTGTCGGGCAATCGCTTGGAGGTGAACGTCCATGTGATCACCGGCGCCGTCACGTCGGCACAGAACATCATCAAGAGCGTGAACCGCGCCGGGCTCGACGTCGTGGACATCATTCTGCAGCCTCTCGCCTCCAGCGAAGCGGTGCTGAGCCAGGAAGAGCGAGACCTTGGCGTGGTCATGGTGGATCTGGGAGGCGGCACCACGGACCTTGCCATTTTTCTGGATGGAAGCATCCGACATTCGGCCGTGCTGCCGATCGGCGGGCAAAACCTGACCAAGGATTTGGCTATCGGGTTGCTCACCTCTCAGACCGAAGCCGAGAAAATCAAAGTGCAGCACGGCGTCACGAAGACGGATCTGGTGCAAGGTCATGAAACGGTGGAAGTGCCTTCGGTCGGAGACCGCGCGGCAAGAACATTCTCACGACGCGATATCGCCGAGATCCTCGAGCCGCGGGTGGAAGAGATGTTCGAATTGGTCAGGCGAGAGATCACCCGTGCCGGGTATGAGGGGATGTTGGGTGCCGGAGTCGTCGTGACCGGCGGCACTTCCTTACTGGAAGGCATGCCGGATGCCGCTGAGCATGTCTTGAATCTTCCCGCCCGCCGAGGAGTGCCGACCGGCATCGGTGGGTTGCGGGACATCGTCAGCAATCCCATGCATGCGACCGGGGTGGGATTACTGTTGCACGCGCGACGCCATACGGAAGAAACCGCCACAGTCGGACTGAGGAGCGGGCGGCCGATCGGCAAGATGTTAGATCGAATGAAGTCCTGGATGTTTGAGTTCTTTTAACTTAACCGGCGTGCGGAACTCCTCGCGCCATGGGAGGTGTCCTGATGTTCTCATTCCAAGAAGATTGTCTGTCGCCCGTCCGCATCAAAGTCATTGGAGTGGGGGGGGCGGGCTGCAATGCGGTCAATACGATGATCACGTCGGGATTGGCCCGCGTCGAACTCATCGCCGCTAACACGGACCTGCAGGCGCTTGATCGGTCCCGTGCCGCGTACAAGGTTCAACTTGGACCTGAGCGGACGCGAGGACTCGGAGCCGGAGCGAAGCCGGAGATCGGTAAAGAATCGGCGCTCGAGAGCAAAGATCAAATTCGAGAATGCCTGGAGGGCGCCGACATGGTTTTCGTGACGGCCGGAATGGGAGGAGGAACGGGAACTGGGGCGGCACCCATCGTGGCGAGCATCGCGCGTGAACTCGGGATTCTGACGGTCGGCGTCGTCACGAAGCCGTTTTCGTACGAGGGCCATCGACGGATGACTCACGCCGATGAAGGGATTCGCGATCTCCGACGTCACGTCGATACCTTGCTCGTCATCCCCAATCAACGTTTGCTCGGCATCGTCGACAAGGCGACGCCTTTGTTGGAAGCCTTCAAAGTCGCTGACGATGTACTGCGCCAGGCGATTCAAGGAATTGCAGATGTGATTACGACGACCGGTCACGTCAACGTGGATTTTGCAGACGTGCGTACCGTCATGTCTCACACCGGCCGTGCTGTCATGGGCATGGGCGTCTCTCGAGGAACAAATCGAGCGATCGAAGCGGCGCAGAAGGCCATTTGCAGCCCGCTGCTGGAAGAAGGCAGCGTGGAAGGCGCTCGCGGTGTGCTTCTCAATATCACCGGTGGGCCGAATATGTCACTGCATGAAATTGAAGAGGCGGCTAGCATCATCCAACAGACCGCGGATCCGGAGGCAAATATCATTGTCGGACAGGTGATCAATCCCGATATGGGAGACGATCTGGTCGTCACCGTCATTGCGACCGGCTTTGAGCGAGACGATCAACCGACCCCGGTTGGAGTGGCTAGCCAGGCACGCACGGCCCGAGGCGCCCAACCGGCTTTCAACGGCGTGGCGGTCGCCGACCGGCCGCACAAAGATCTGGACCGTCCGACGTATCTACGCCGGATGGGAGATCACCGCGAATCCATCGAACGGCTGGCCATGGCTGCTGACGACGAGTGGGATGTGCCGACGTTCCTAAGAAAGCAGGCCGACTAAGAGAACTTCGCGTTGGCCGGATGGGGGAGCATCAGCGTGACCGCCTCGGTGATCACTGTACCTGCCTTCGGGTTGCCGCATGACGGCGTCAGGCATTTCTTTGGAACGCGGTACCCTACTGGGGCGGTCGTCTTTGAGACCGGCGTGCCTGCACGAACTCGCGATGTCAGAGAGTCTACCTGGATGCTCTCTGTGAAACAGGTGCATGGCACGGATGCACTGATCGTTGATCGTCCGCTGACCGGGTCCGACCGATTCCAGGGCGGATGGGACGCGTTGATCACGGATCAGCCTGGTGTGACGGTCGCCGTGCGCACAGCTGATTGCGTTCCTGTGCTCGTCTACGATCGCCGTCGGAAAATTGCAGCAGCCATCCATGCTGGATGGCGTGGTGCGCTGGCCGGCATCGTGCCCAAGACCATCCAGTTGATGATCTCCCGATTCTCGACAGATGAGGCCGATGTGCGCGTTAGTATCGGTCCGTCGGCGGGATCCTGTTGCTACGAGGTCGATGAAGCGGTGCTCGAGCCGTTACGCGGCGGCCAGACCGGGTGGTCTTCGCTCGTCAAGGATCGTCGCGGCAACCGGGCCAAGCTCGACTTGAAAGCGTTGGTGAAAAAACAGGCCGCCCAAATCGGGATCCCCGCAGAACATATTACAACAGTCAATCTCTGCACGATCTGCCATCCTCATCTTTTCTTTTCCTATCGGCGCGAAGGGCGCGTGAATGGCACCATGCTCAACGGAATCACGTTGATGCCTCACCGGTAGCGCGGTGTACAATACTCACATTCCAAGGGAGCAGCGGGCTTGATCGGGCGAAGATGGATGCCGAAGCCGGTGACTCAATCGAGAATCGCATCGCATTCGTCTTGAACCAAATCCGTGTGGCGACGCGCAAGGCCGGTCGCGCAGACGGCAGTGTGCGATTGGTGGGCGCGACGAAATCAGTCGCGGTCGGTGACATCCGAAGGGCTGCGGGAGCCGGACTGACACTTGCCGGTGAGAACCGGCTCCAAGAGGCCCTTCCAAAAATCGAGGCGTTGAAAGACACGGGCGTCATCTGGCACTTTATCGGCCGGCTCCAGCGACGAAAGGTCCGATCGGTCGTCGGGATTTTTGATTTGATTCATTCCGTCGACAGCCTGGAACTGGCTCGTGAGATCGATCGACGGGCGAAGGCGGCCGGATTACGGCAAAAGATCCTGCTGGAAGTGAATATTGCAGAAGAAAGCAGCAAGGCCGGATTTCTCGGTGATCAAGTGGAGGGGGTCCTTCCCCAGCTGGCGGCACTTGATCATGTAGCGGTGTGTGGACTGATGGCGATTCCGCCATTGATGGGCGAACCAGAGCGAGCCAGGCGCTATTTTCGAGCACTCCGGGATTTGGCGACACGATTCATGGAACAGAAGATTACCCGGATCTCAATGGATGAACTCTCAATGGGGATGTCGCATGATTATGAGATCGCAATAGAAGAAGGGGCGACCTTGGTGCGCCTCGGCACAGGACTGTTCGGAAAGCGACGTGGCTAGTTCAATAACAGAAAAGATTGCCTTTATTGGCAGTGGGCACATGGCCGAGGCCATAATCGGCGGTCTGCTCGCCGCGGGCGTCTGCAGCGCGGACGAGTTCTGGGCATCCGACCCGGTGGCCGCTCGCTGTGATCGGTTGAAGAGCCTGTTTTCAATTCGTGTCGGTGCGGAAAACCGGCAGGCCGTGACATGGGCGGACATTGTGATCCTGGCTGTAAAGCCTCAGTCGTTCCCGACAGTGCTGAGAGAGATCGGCGCCGATCTCAACCGGGTGCTCGTCATCTCCATTGCCGCAGGTGTGACGATTCAGTCAATTGCTAGCCAGGCGTCGCCCGGTACACGCATAATCCGCGCAATGCCGAATACGCCCGCCCTGGTCCGTGAGGGCATCACGGCGTTGGCTTGGGGTGGAGAAGTGACCGAAAAAGACAGTCTCGTCGCCCGCACGATTTTCGAAGCCGTCGGGCGCGTGGTCCCCGTGGAAGAGCGCCTCATGGATGCCGTGACCGGACTCAGTGGAAGCGGCCCTGCGTATATCTTCCTCGCCCTTGAAGCTTTGGCAGACGGCGGAGTCAAGATGGGATTGCCTCGTCAGACG
>DASTJX010000105.1:0-2764 GCA_035716265.1 Nitrospira sp. | reverse complement strand
GGCCGGACGTTTAAAGAAGCGCTGCAGAAAGCGATCCGTTCGCTTGAACTGGAGTTGAACGGTCTTACCTCCAGGGTCGGCTTGGACCGCGGCATTCCCGAACAATACGATCGACAAGGCGCCATGGAACGCATTCGACAGCAACTGCGCAGTCCCATTGCGGAGCGGATTTGGTATGTCGCGGATGCCATCCGGTTGGGGATGTCAAACGATGAGCTCTTTGCGCTGACCAAAATTGACGCGTGGTTCCTGGATCAGTTGCGGGACCTCATGAGAGTCGAGCAGCGGCTGGTCGAACAGACCGGCGGGCGATTATCCTTGGACGATGCGCTGCTCTGGGAAGCGAAAGAACTCGGGTTCTCGGACGAGCGGATCGCACAGCTGACGGGTCTGGCGCCAGCTTCAATCAGGGCCCAGCGAACGGCGCCAGGGAGTACGAGATCGGTCACCTACAAGCGCGTTGATACATGTGCAGCCGAGTTCGAGGCGCACACGCCGTATCTGTACTCGACGTATGGGACGGAGTGCGAGGCCCGTCCGACGTCTCGGAAGAAAGTGATCATCCTCGGCGGTGGACCGAATCGGATCGGCCAGGGCATCGAATTCGATTATTGTTGTGTGCATGCAGCCATGGCGCTTCGAGAGGAAGGACTCGAAACGATCATGGTCAACTGCAACCCTGAGACGGTGAGCACCGATTACGATACTTCCGATCGCCTCTATTTCGAGCCGCTAACGGAAGAAGATGTGTTGAACATCATCCAGCGTGAAAACCCCCTCGGTGTCGTGCTGCAGTTCGGCGGGCAAACGCCGCTCAAGCTCGCCATCCCATTGTCGAAGGCCGGCGTGCCGATTCTGGGCACGAGTCCGGATGCGATTGATCGTGCTGAAGATCGTGAACGCTTTCGAGACCTGCTCAATCGGCTCGGGCTGCAGCAGGCCGAAAGCGGCATCGCCCGGTCGGTGGATGAGGCCGTGTCGATTGCCGCGAACATCAGCTATCCCGTGATGGTCAGGCCTTCCTACGTGCTGGGGGGACGGGCCATGCAGATCGTGTATGACCAATCCGGCTTGCTCGAGTACATGGGATCGGCCGTCAAAGCGTCGCACAAGCATCCCGTGTTGATCGACAAATACCTCTCTGATGCCATCGAGGTTGATGCCGATGCCATCTGTGACGGCCGGCGGGTGGTCGTTGCGGGCATTATGGAACATATCGAGGAGGCCGGCGTGCATTCCGGCGACTCGGCCTGTTCGCTGCCGCCCTATTCACTCGATGAAACCGTGGTGGAGGAAATACGACGCCAGATGACGGCGTTGGCATTGGAACTGGGGGTGGTCGGCCTCATGAATGCTCAGTTTGCCGTGAAAGATGAAAAGGTCTACGTATTGGAAGTCAACCCGCGCGGCTCCAGAACCGTGCCGTTTGTCAGTAAGGCGATCGGTGTTCCGCTTGCGAAGTTGGCCATGAAGACGATGATCGGCCGATCGTTGGACGACCTTGGATTCGTGACCGCACCGAAGCCTGCCCACCTCTCGGTGAAGGAAGCCGTATTTCCCTTCAACAAGTTTCCGGGCGTCGATGTCCTGCTCGGACCTGAGATGAAGTCGACCGGAGAGGTCATGGGAATCGACGCGGATTTCGGATGGGCCTTCGCCAAATCGCAAGCTGGCGCCGGTGCCATGCTTCCGATGAGCGGTGCCGCGTTTATCAGTGTCAAAGAAAGTGATCGTCCTGCCGCGTTACAGCTATCGAAACAACTGCATCGGCTGTGATTTGGAATTCAGGCGACGAGCGGACCCGCCGGCTATTTGCGCGACCAGGGCTTGGAAATCAAAACGGTCCTCAAGGTCACGGAGGGAAGGCCACACATCGTCGATCTCATTAAAAATGGCGAAGTGGCCCTCGTCGTCAATACGGTGGGGACTGCCGCGTCTCATGCCGATTCATTGTCGATCCGGCGGGAAGCGTTGAACAAGGGATTGGCGTATTACACGACGATGCGTGGCGCGCGGGCCGCTGTGATGGGCATCGAAGCCATTCTGAAAAAGGAATTGACGATCCGCTCACTCCAAGAGTACCACTGCCGGCGCTAGAGGAACCAACGAACTATGCCGACACCAATCACGAAGAAAGGCTACGATGCGCTCAAAGCGGAGTTGGATCGTCTGCGCAAGGTCGAGCGTCCCCAGATCATCGAAGCCATCGCGGAGGCACGGGCGCACGGGGACCTGAGTGAAAATGCGGAATATGATGCCGCGAAGGAACGGCAAGGATTTATCGAGTCGCGCATCGCGGAAATCGAAACGAAGCTGGCTGACGCCCGGGTCGTCGAGATTGCCGGGCGCGTGTCCGACACAATCGTATTCGGCGCCACAGTGCTGGTCATCGAGCAGGAGTCCCAAGCGAAACGCCAATATACGCTTGTTGGACAGGATGAAGCCGATATGAAGTTCAACCGCATCTCGATCCAATCTCCCGTCGGTCGAGCGTTGATCGGAAAGCGTGTGGGCGATTTCATCGAAGTCCAGACGCCGGTCAAGACGGTCGAGTATGAAGTCGTGGAGATCAAATTCGAGGAGTTCTAGCGAGCATACGGTCTCCTGGTCGCATGCGTCACCTGGCTGTCATGGTGCTGAGCACAGGAATTAGTATCTATATACCTACAGGCGGTCTGCATGCCGCACCCCGCGTCAATCATCACGCTCCTGACCGACTTCGGCGACCGCGATTGGTTCGTGGCCAGCATGAAGGGCGTGATCC
>DASTJX010000104.1:0-11107 GCA_035716265.1 Nitrospira sp. | reverse complement strand
GTGCCGGCAGGTACGACGCATGGAAACGAGCCCCGCTGCGGTCTTGTTCGAAGGCGTGATGGATCGCGTGACGGGGTTGCGTGGACAGGATGGGACAGGTCCGGCCGATCGTCAGCTCGTGGAACGAACAGCCGCCCATCTTTCCCACAGCCAGTTGGCAAGACTGGAATCCTACCTCCCGTTTCTGGCGACAACCGGCAACATCACGCCTTTTATCGGTCTGTTGGGAACGGTGATGGGAATCATCGATGCGTTTCGTGAAATCGGTGCTCAAGGCACGGCCAGCATTGCTGCTGTGGCTCCCGGTGTCGCGGAGGCCTTGATTGCCACGGCTGCGGGCTTGTTTGCGGCGATCCCGGCGGTCATCGCATACAATTACTTCCTGTCCAGAATTCGCCGGACCGCATTTCGATTGGACACCGTGACCATCGAGCTGATGACGTCACTATCGATTCCAACCATCAAGGTCAAACCGATTCCCGTCGGAGCGCAACGATGATGTTCGAGTCGCGCCAGCGCCGCTTCATGGCGGAGATCAACGTGATCCCACTAGTCGACGTCGTGCTGGTGCTGCTCGTCATTTTCATGGTCACCGCGCCGATGTTGTATCGCGGCATGGACATCACTCTGCCGAAATCTGCGACCAACACGATTAAGCCGGAAATGCGAACAGTGCTGACCATCGAAAAAGATCAACGGCTCTACTTGGATAAAGATCCGGTCGGCGTCGCCCAGCTTGAGCAAAAACTGAAAGTCTTGAAACACGAGCATGCGGATGTGTCACTCTACCTCCGGGCCGATCGAGAGGTGCCATACGGCATCGTCGTCCAGGTCATGGATGGGGTAAAAAAAGCCGGAATCGAGAAGATCGGAATGGTGACCGAACCGGTGGGACCGGAGCACATCGGGGGGGCATCAATTCCGCGCGGACCCTCTCGTAAGAGCTAAACACCGTCGCTGCTGAGAGGGATGTTGGGATGGTCGCTCGCGCACAGGTGCATTCCGCTTTCTGGTTCGATCATGACGAGCAGGACAGGTTTCTTGCTCGCCTGGGTCGAACGCTCACCATCTCCCTGGTTCTGCATCTGATTGCCCTGCTGATCGCCATGGGAATTCGGCTGACTCCTCACGGTGAGCGGCCGTTGGCTTCAGTCCAAGTGAACTTGGTCAGTTTACCCACACCGGTGAAACCTGTGGAGCAGAGCAGGCCGGTCGATCCTGTCAAACGAGTGGAACCGAAGCCGGTTCCGGTTTCCGCTCCACACGCCAGAGTGCCCGCCCCCGCGGCCGCCCCTGTTTCGACGCCGGCGCGTGCCAGTGTGGCCAAAGATATTCTCAAGGATCTTGAGTTGCCCCCGGATGCGCCCAAATTCGGAGATTTGACGCCGGTAAAATCCGTGGCACAACCTCGTCCACAGGTACAAGCGAAAGTCCAGGTTCCCGATCTCCCTCGCATTCCGGATATCATGCCGGATCCCGTGACGAAGACTCCGCAGCGAACGTCGATCAGCGAAGAGCTCGACCGCGAACTCGAGGAGGAGCTCAAGAAGGTCAAGGAATTCAAACCGGCTGCGAAACTGGACATCCCGAAAGAGACGCCCGTCAAAACCGTTCCTCACCAGGAGGCCTCCCTGCCACAAGTAAAGGCCCCTCAAACGCAATTGAAAACGTCGGGATCGTCCGGCACGAATCCATTCTGGGGGCGTGTGGAAGCGATCATTAAGAGTCAATGGGAGCCGCCTCCCATCGATGTGACCGGACAAACGTATAGTGTCGTGGTCCGATTCAGGTTCTATCGCAATGGGAGCGTCAAGGATGTGGTAATCCAACAGACGTCTGGGAACAGCTATTTCGACATGTCGGGTCAGCGAGCCATCTTGAAGCCGCGCCAATTTCCTGCGTTTCCCGCGGATATGAATGACGCGTATCAGGACGTTGAAATGGTGTTTCGAGTCGGGGAGATCGCGGGATGAATCGACGAATCATGATGAGCCTTGTCTTGTGCGGGCTATGCCTGTCAGCTGGCGCAGCCGGCATTCTGGAGTCTGGTGCGGCCGACGTCTTCCTCGAGGCGACGAGGCCGGACTTTCAGAAGATTCCGCTCGGCGTGGTCAGCATCGAAAACACCGGGGGGCCTGACTGGCTCGGCGGACGCCTCGAGGAAGTGCTGAAAAAGGACGTCAAGCGCTCCCTGGTATTCGAACTGATGGACCTTCCGAGCTTGGGAATCAAGGTGCGTGATGTCGGAAATGGGCATGGAAACGGCTCAAAAGCCGTGTTCAAGCAGGCGGCAGAGAACGGCGTATCCGTCCTGGTATGGGGCAAAGCAGGTCTCAAGAAAGGCGAGAAAGAAGACGACGTCAACATGGAAGGCTTCGTCTACGACAGCGGCAGCGATGAGATCGTCGGGGGAAAGCGATACGCGGGGTCGCCTTCCGTCGTACGACTGATGGCCCATCGATTTGCCGACGAACTGGTGTTTCGTTACACGGGAGAACCGGGCATAGCCAGAACCAAGATTGCCTATGTGTCGGCGCACGGAGCGGCCCGCGAGCTGTTCGTCATGGACTACGACGGGTATGATGCGCGGCAGCTGACAGCGGATGGTTTCCTTAATCTGATGCCCCGCTGGTCCCCCGATCGGCGGTTCTTGGTGTTTACAGCCTACCGTGATCGAAATACGCAGGATATCGATATGATCGAGCTGGCGACGGGGAAGCGCTGGACTCTTGTCTCGTATGGAGGGTTGAACATTACGCCTGCTCTGTCACCTGATGGGAATTTTCTGGCCTTTGCTTCAAGCCATGAGGGAAATTCCGAGTTGTACCGGTTGGATACCAGGACGAAGGCCGTGCAACGTCTGACAACTAACCCGGGCGGCGACCTCTCTCCCAGTTGGTCTCCGACTGGTAGGGAACTTGCTTTTGTATCCGACCGCGGGGGTGGTCCCCAAGTGTTTTTGATGAGCTCGGACGGCTCAAACGTGCGCCGTTTGACGTTCGAGGGCGACTACAACGCCGCTCCTGCCTGGTCTCCAAGAGGGAATTGGATCGCCTACGTCTGTCGGACACCCCGCAAGGAGTATAAGTTGTGCGTCATCAGCCCTGATGGTCAAAAGCGTATGCAAATCACCACAGGTGGTGGCATTGATGACTCACCCTCCTGGTCTCCGGACGGGCGTCACCTGGCCTTTAGTTCTACCGCTGACGGCAAAAGCCACATCTATATGATCGATGCTGACGGGAAGGACCTTGAACGCCTGACATTTGAGGGAAGCCACAATAGTGCGCCAAGTTGGTCTCCGGCATCCTAGCCGAGATACGAGTTACAAGGGGACCGGTGACATATATGACTAACGTAGAGAGAGGAGACACGCGCATGGGCACAACATGTTTCAGAATCGCCATGGCACTTGCTGCCAGCGTCGCCCTAGCGGGCGTTTCGGGTTGTTCGAAGAAGTCCGTGCAATCGGGCGGCGACACCCAATCGTCGCAACGAGGGAGTGTTGCGAAGAGCGGCAGCACGGAGGGCTCGAAGAGCGAAGTCGGGAATTTCCCTGATACCAGCATGCAGTCAGGAGAATCAGGTCTTCATGGCTTGGACAAAAATCCGTCGGAGGAACGTGTGGCAAACGGATTTGGGGCCAGTCCGGCAGGTGCCACGGCGGGCATGGGCGGATCCTTGCTGGCCAAGGCTGATCCCTCCGATGCCGCAAGCCGTCAGTTGGACGAGATGCGGGCTGAGCAAGCCGCCTCGGCCAGTGCTGGATTACGGGATGTCTTTTTTGGCTATGATAGCTGGACAATTTCGGAAGACCAGCGACAAGCGTTGACCCGGGATGCGGATTGGATAAGAACCAACCCAGCTGCCATGATCAAAGTAGAAGGCCATTGTGACGAGCGCGGGACTTCTGCCTACAATCTGGTGCTCGGCGAGAAGCGCGCCAAGGCCGTCCGGAATTTTCTGGTCGAGTTGGGCATCAGCGCAAACCGGTTGTCCGTCGTATCTTACGGAAAAGAGCGCCCGTCCTGCGCAGAGCATGCGGAATCCTGCTATCAGCAGAACCGGCGGGGACATTTGGTTGTCAAGTCAGGCAAGTAAACGACGAGTCGAGTATAGGTAGCACAATGAACATCAGGTGGAATGTCGCAACTGTCGGGACTGTTGTCTGTGTAGTTTGCGCCGCGCTGTTGCACGGTTGCGTGGCCCAACAAGCCGATTTGAAAAGCGCCGAGCGCCGGTTCAAGGAATCAAGTGACGCATTGGCTCAGCGGGGCGCGCAGCAGAGGCAAGAACTCGAGGAGCTGAAGAGCCAGGAACTGCCCAAGCTTCGAGGCGAACTCGAGCGGGCGCACCATCAGGCCCAGGAAATACAACGGGCCCAGGATGACCTGAAGCAGCGATCCGCGGTCCTAGAACAACAGACAAGGAAGCTCGAACAGTTGTCCGGAAAGCTGGATGCTGAAAGCGCCAATCGCTTTGCCCAGGTGCGCGAAAGCCTGAATGCCCAAGACCTGAAAAACAAGGCAGACCGCGATCAGCTCCGCGTGGACGTCAATACGCGACTCGACGATGTCAATCACCAGATGGAAGTATTGCGCAAAGACATCATTGATGCGGTCCAAAAGACAAACACGGCGTTCGCCAAGAGCTTGGATGTCAAATTGGAGGAGCAGCGCAAAGCGTTGGCGGACAATCAGGCCCGTACCGAACAACTGTCGGCGAAATTTGCACAGTTCAATCAGGCCTTAACGGGATTTCGAGAGTCCTTGACCTCGTTGGGAGACCGGATCGCGCAGGAAGAACAGGCCAGCAAGGGGTTGGCCGCCAAAGTCGAAGCCGACACCAAGGCATCCACCGCTCACATCAATGAGACGACGAGGTCGATGTCGGGACACCTGGGGGAGGTCAATAAAAGTGTCAATGCGGTAGCCCAGAAACTCGCTGTCCGCATTGACGAGCAGTTGGGCGAGGTCAACAAGAACGTCTCGAAGCTCGACGGGCGGATGGCAGAGCAAGACCGTCGGATCGATGGACTGACAAAGTCGCTCGATCATGTGGCGCAGGAGGTTCACGCCCGCCCGGGGGGGAGTTCCAAAGCGGGCCAGCGCCAGCAGCCAGCGGCGGCAACAAAGTCCACGCAGCGGTCTTCTGGGGTTGGCCCGGCGGAAGGCCTGTCCCATCACGAAGCTGAACCGGTTGCCGCGGCACGGCAGGATCCGGAGACCGTGAATCACATCCCAGAGCGGACCGCATCGTCCGATGAACCGGCTGAATCCGTTGCCCTTGCTTCCCCCGTGCGTTCGATTGAACGGTCGGATAAGGCCGAATACGAACGCGTCTTGGCCTTTTTTAAGGAAGGCAACTTAGAAGGATCTCGCGAGGGTTTCTCGGCATTCTTGACCGAGTATCCGAACTCGGAGTTGGCACCCAATGCCCGCTATTGGCTAGGGGAGTCCCATTACGGTAAAAGAGACTTTAAGCAGGCGATTGATTCCTATGACCGAGTCGAATTGGACTATCCTCAAAGCGAGAAAGTGCCGGCAGCCATTCTCAAAAAGGGCTTCGCGTATCTCGCGCTGAAAGACAAGAAACGAGCCTCCTCAGCTTTCAAACAGGTCGTGACGCTCTATCCCAAGAGTCCCGAAGCGGGCAAAGCCTATGACAAACTGAACCAATTAAAGGAACTACGATAACGGTGCACGACGGCATGATGATGTTGGCAGCGGGGTTGGTGACGTTGACAGCCTTGACGGTCTCGGGATGCGCCAAGCACGCTGACTTTGTGGAGTTGCGTGACCATCTGGCGACTGTAGCGAAGTCTCAAGACCAAGATCAAAAGCGGCTAGACGCGCTGCAGCGGCGCATGGAGACGCTGGAACGAGTCAAAGATGTGGAGGCGCCAAAAACCAGGCTCGAGGATTTCAATGCACGGCTGCAGAAACTGGAAGCCCGTGTTGCCAAATTGGACGACGGAGCGACCGCTTCCCCGATACCTAAATCCGAAGCCGCTTCGGCCGACCCTGCCAAAACAATCAAGCCTCAACGGGCTGGATCAGAAGGATCACCCATCATCCCCAACATTCCTGCTATTACTCCCACGTCAGCGTTCAACCTGTCATATAACGATTACCTCAACGGTAAATACGATCTGGCCGTCTCGGGATTTCAGCGTTTCGTCAAGGACTTCCCAGGGACCTCGCTGACACCGAATGCCCACTATTGGCTCGGGGAGTCCTATTACCAGCAGAAGGACTATGCGCGTGCGATGCAGGCGTTCGAATATGTCTCAACCGAATTCCCGGGCAATGAAAAGGTACCGGCCGCCCTGTACAAGTTAGGGCTGGCAGCGGCGGAGACCGGCGATCTCGTGAAGTCCAAGAAAAATCTGAAGCGGGTCCTTGAGGAATATCCCACATCGGATGAAGCCAAGCTTGCCAAGAACAAGCTGGCAGACATTCGATGATGGGACGGGTGTTGGGAGCCTAAGCCGGTGCCCGCCGCACGCTGTTCTCCGACGATCCGAGTGCTTCCGGCCGATGTCGTCAGCCGGATCGCGGCTGGCGAGGTGATCGAACGGCCTGCCGCGGTCGTCAAAGAGCTCATCGAAAACAGTCTCGATGCCGGCAGCCGGCACATCACCGTCGATGTCAAGGATGGAGGGACTTCACTCATCCGTGTGACCGACGATGGCCAAGGTCTCACACGGTCCGACCTTCCCCTCGCCTTCGAGCGTCACGCCACGAGCAAGCTGAAGTCCGATGCGGAGCTCACGTCAATCGGCACGATGGGATTCCGGGGGGAAGCGCTGCCGAGCATCGCCTCTGTTTCCAAAGTCCTGGTGGTCACAGCCACACATGAGGTCCCCATCGGGGCCCAGCTGTCTGTGATCGGCGGGGTGCCTCAACCGGTGGTCGATGCGCCTGCGGTGATCGGCACCAGGATCGAAGTCTCGGACCTCTTTTATAATCAGCCGGCCAGAAGAAAATTCCTCAAGTCAATTCCAACCGAATTTTCACATATCAGTACGGTGGTCCAGCAGGCGGCACTTGCCTGGCCGTTCGTACATTTTCGCCTAAGCCATAACGGCCAAGAAGTACTGAATCATGCGGCCGTTGCTTCCGAGCGAGACCGGATCTTACAAGTATACCGGCAGGCGTTTCTCGAGAGGACAGTAGAGGTGCGTGGCCGTATTGCCGGATGCATGGTCAGCGGTGTCATGATCGATCCTGTTCAGGCGCGCTCCTCGAGGTCGCCGCAAGATCTTTTCGTGAACCGACGTCCGGTCCGCAACGCGGCAGTGTTCCATGCGGTCAGCGAAGGGTATGGCTCCTTGCTGGCAAAAGGCCACCATCCGACCTATGTGCTGTTCCTCGATCTCGATCCCGAGCGCATCGACGTCAATGTGCATCCTGCAAAGCGCGAAGTCCGGTTTGCAGATCAGGAAGGCATACACCGGTTCGTACGCCAGAGCGTGCGACATGCGTTTAGTGGAGTGGAGCGCAAAGCGGTTCATCGTTTAACCGACGATTCTACCGTTGCCGCTGCAATGGCGGTCTCTGCGGCCAATGGCTCTGCTATTGAATCTTCCGGATGGCGAGGCCCGGAGCACGCGGAGCAGTGCCTGGCGTCTATGCCGGCATCACTGTTTGCGGCGGAGCGCGCGACCGCCTATCCGGCGTCGCAGAATGTCACGATCACGCCTTTGGGACAGATGCTGCACACCTATGTGATCGCGCAGGTCGGGCGGGAATTGCACGTGATTGACCAGCACACGGCGCATGAGCGGGTATTGTTCCAACGGTTGTGGCGCACTTGGACGACGCGTGACATCGCGACCCAGCCGCTGTTGTTACCAGAGCCGATCGATTTGACCGCCGCCCAATATGGGCTCATGCAAAAATATGCAGGCGATCTTGAGCAGCTGGGCCTGGTTCTCGAGCCGTTCGGTACCAATGCCGTTCTTCTTAGGGCGGTGCCTGCCGGCGTGGGGCCGGTTGACGGCGCTTCAGTGGTGCGCGATGTCCTCGAGGAATTGGCTGAATGGGCGAGTGTTTCCTCTCTGGACGCGCGTGCACAGGCGGTGCTCGCGACGCTGGCCTGCAAGAGTGCAGTTCAAGCCGGACGGACCATGGCGCTTCCAGAAATCGAACAGCTGGTGCGCGACTGGGTAGACGAAGGGGTGATGTCCACGTGCCCGCATGGCAGGCGCACGGCATTCCGCCTCACGGCTGACGAACTGGACGCGCTCTTCGGCCGGACCGGATGGTCGTGACGACCTGCCCTCATCTCATCATGCCCTTACTCTCCGAGCGACAACTGCGCCGGAAGCCCCTCGTGGTGATTGTCGGACCGACCGCCGTCGGCAAGAGCCGGATTGCAGTCGAGGTGGCGAAATATCTGGGAAGCGAAATCCTGACGGCGGATTCACGCCAGGTCTATCGTGGAATGGATGTGGGGACGGACAAGCCCACGCTCCTGGCCCGTGAAGGAATCGCCCATCATCTCATCGATCTTGTCGATCCCGACGAACCCTTCAATGCCGGTCTCTTCCGCCGCCACGCGACTGCCGCAATCGACGGGTGTTATCAACGGCGGAAGCTTCCCCTGCTGGTTGGTGGCACGGGTCTGTACGTGAGGACGCTCTTGCAAGGGCTTTGTGAAGCGCCGCCGAGCGACCCCCTTGTGCGGGCGCGGCTCCGCCAGGACGCGTATGAACAGGGGTCTGAGCAGCTCTATGCCCGCCTGGTCCTGGTCGACCCGCTGACAGCGGTCAAGCTGCACCCTCGAGACACTTCGAAGATTTTGCGGGCGCTCGAAGTCTATGATCAGTCCGGCTTGCCTCTGTCGTCCTTTCACGCCGAGCATGGATCTGAGCGACCATTTTCGGCACTCGTCATTGGGCTGAACCGGGCACGCGACCACCTCTATCGTCGTATTGAAGAACGCATCGATTGGCAACTCACCCATGGGTTGGTCGATGAAACACAGACGTTGTTGTATAGGGGGTACAGGCGGGATTCCCCGGCGATGAAAGGGCTGGGATACCGTCACGTGGCGAGCTATCTTGCCGGTGACTGTACTTGGGATGAAATGGTCAGAGCGTTCAAGCGCGACACCAGACGGTTTGCCAAGCGACAGATGACCTGGTTTCGACGGGAACCGGCGCTGACCTGGCTCATGATAGAAGAATCCGAGCCAGCCGAACAGACGGTGAGCCGAATGATGGGCGTGATCCATCCCTTTCTGGCCGGCCTTGACGGAGATGTTGACACACACTCATTCCTCAATTCTTGAGAGGGAAAGGCGGCATCGTGGCGAAGTCGACGCGGGCGTCTCGTGCGGACATCGGCATCATTGGCGGAAGCGGCTTATACGACATGGAAGGGCTTCATGAGGTCAAACGCGTAGAGGTGCGAACACCATTCGGATCGCCTTCAAGTGCCATCGTGCTCGGCGAGCTTGATGGAGTTCGGCTTGCGTTCCTGTCGCGGCATGGCATCGGTCACCGCTATAATCCCTCCGAAATCAATTATCGGGCAAACATCTATGCCTTGAAGGCGATCGGCGTCCGACGAGTCATGTCCGTGAGCGCGGTGGGTAGCATGAAGGAATCCATGAAGCCGGGGGACGTGGTCTTACCCGATCAGTTTATCGATTTGACGAAGCGACGACCCTCGACATTTTTTGAAGGGGGCCTCGTTGCGCACGTGGCGTTCGGCGAGCCGGTGTGCGCCTCACTCAGCGCGTCGCTTCTCGGAGCCGGCCGGTCGGTCGGAGCCACGGTGCACCAGGGCGGCACCTACGTCTGCATGGAAGGCCCGCAATTTTCGACAAAAGCCGAATCACATGTGTATCGCCAGTGGGGCGTGAGCGTCATCGGGATGACGAATCTGCCAGAAGCCAAACTCGCCCGCGAAGCCGAACTCTGTTATGCCACCGTGGCCCTGGTGACTGACTATGATTGCTGGCACGAGACCGAGGAGTGCGTCAGCGTAGACGCCATTCTCGCCACCTTGTGGCAAAATGTTGCGCTGGCTAAACGGCTGCTGCGGGCAGCCCTGAAATCGGCTGCTTCAGAGACGCGCTGCGAATGTCAGCATGCCTTGCAGCATGCGATTGTCACCGCTCCGGACAAGATTCCTCCCGCCCTCCGCCGGAGACTGGCGCTTTTGATCGAACGGGTCCTTCCACCTGTGAAAGGAAAACGGTGAATCATGGGCAAACTTTTGGTCGTCGGGTCGGTCGCATTGGACACCGTGAAAACACCGTTCGGCGAGGCCACAGAGGTGCTCGGAGGATCGGCCACATATTTTTCCACGTCCGCCAGCTACTTCACGGCGGTTGACCTCATTGCCGTGGTCGGCGAGGATTTTCCCTCTCAGCATCTCGCATTCCTCAAAAGCCGAAGCATTGATCTTGCGGGACTCGAACGGCGTTCCGGCGCGACATTTAGGTGGAGAGGCGAATACACCCACCAGCTCAACGAGGCGCACACGCTCGATACCAAGCTGAACGTCTTTGAGACCTTCCGTCCCAAGATCCCGGAATCCTATCGGTCGCCCGACGTGTTGTTCCTGGGCAACATTGACCCTGAGTTGCAGCTGGATGTGCTGAACAAACTGCCACGGCCGCCTTTGGTGGCCTGCGATACGATGAATTTCTGGATCAGCGGCAAGCGGGACGCCCTGTGGCGGGTGCTCGAGAAGGTAGATATTCTGATCATCAACGACGGTGAAGCACGGGCCCTGGGCGGTGACTCCAACCTCGTGAAGGTGGCCGCGAGCGTCCTGGCCCGAGGGCCCAAACATCTGATCATCAAGCGGGGCGAATACGGGGTGCTGATGTTCAACGAGAACCAGGTGTTCGGGGCGCCCGCCTTTCCGTTGGAAGACGTCCGTGATCCGACGGGCGCAGGGGACACCTTTGCAGGCGGCTTCCTGGGGTATCTGGCCGCCACCGGAAACCGGTCGGTTGAGTCTTTCAAGCAGGCCATCATCTTTGGAAGCGTGATGGCGTCATTTACCGTTGAAGCCTTTAGTCTTGACCGTTTGCGAGTCCTGGATTACAAAGAGATCCAGGATCGCTTCCGGGCCTTCAAGCGTCT
>DASTJX010000103.1:0-13374 GCA_035716265.1 Nitrospira sp. | reverse complement strand
GAAACGGAGGGAGAACCGGACGGACAAAGCTCAAGCGGTGACGCGGGGCGTCGATTTGCAGGCCAAGACAGGACTGCAGCAGGAGAAATCCAGCGGCGGAGGCCCAGGCTTGCGGAGCGCAGGCGTTCGGGTAACGAGTGGGGCTCTCGCCCGGTCGCCTCGGGAATCCGCAGAACAATTCGGGCAGCCGGCGAAGTTCGAGAAACAAGCTCGCGTCGAACAGCCCTGTAAGAATCCTCAGCGCGCCCTGCTTGTAGCCATAGTGGGCCATCCCGGCTGCAATCAACGCATTATCGTGTGGCCAGACGGAGCCGTTGTGGTACGACATCGGATTGTATCGCGCCTCCGATGTGGGGATGGTCCGGATGCCCCAGCCGCTGAAGGAATCTTCGGCCAACAACGTTCTCGCCGCACGCAGAGCGCGCTCCGGATTGGCAATGCCGGCGAGGAGACAATGACCCGCGTTCGACGAGCGAACGCGACAGGGATGACCGTTGCCATCCAATGCCAGCGCATACGTGCCCTTGTCTTCGCACCAAAAGGCTCGTTCGAACCGCTCGCGCAGTGAGTCGGCCTCAAGAACGAGCACCTCAGCCCGGTCAGTGTCCCCCATCAGACGGGCGAGATCGGCAGCCGCCTTTTTGGCGCGGTACACGTAAGCCTGAACCTCGCAGAGTGCGATCGGCCCGTGCGCGGCTGTGCCATCCGAGTGGAACACGGCGTCGTGAGAATCCTTCCAGCCCTGGTGCACGAGTCCGTTGGAGGACTGCCGATCGTACGTCACGAAGCCGGTTTTGGTCGGATCGCCGTAATGATCGATCCAGTCCAGCGCGCGCTGGATATTCGGCCAGATGGCCGTGATGAACTCGAGATCGC
This sequence comes from Nitrospira sp., assembly GCA_035716265.1. Lineage (GTDB taxonomy): Bacteria > Nitrospirota > Nitrospiria > Nitrospirales > Nitrospiraceae > Nitrospira_C. The sequence goes on along the minus strand of DASTJX010000103.1, from coordinate 12,498 downwards.
CGCTACGCTCATAATAGGCCTCGGCGAGCATGATGAAGAGAGGTGTCGCGTCCACGCTGCCATAGTAGGTCCCGAAGGGGATTTCCCCCAGCGCGGCCATTTCGCCGCGTCGAGTTTCGTGGAGAATCTTGCCGACTTGGGCGTCCCGTTCGGGACTATTTTGGGTCGCCTGGGTCGAGGCGAGAAACCCAAGCACGCCCCGAGCCACACGCGGATTCACCCAGAGCAGCTCCAGCGCCGTGATGAGTCCGTCGCGTCCGAACGGGGTGCTAAACCAGGGAACGCCTGCGTACGGGTACGGTCCCTGCGGAGTCTCGGAAATCAGCATGTCGAGATCGGCGCTGGACCGATTCAGCCAGTCGTTAAAATGCTCATTGGAAGTATAAATGTGGCAGTCCCGCTTCCTGGCAGCTTTCAGGGCACAGTCCGATTCGGTGCGGGCCTGCTCATAGGAGCAATAGACCTGTGAACGCCGAGGCTCGATCTCGCAAGCGATGGCCAGTTCCCATGAGATCTCGCAGCGCGGCGCCACGAATGATTCGAGTATGAGTCCTCCGACCGCGACATCGTTTGGTGCCGGCCGGCAACGGATATGCGTGCGGCGAACGACCCGATCGAGTCCCTGGTAACCCAGCACGAGTCCTTCGCTGGAGGACTGCGTCGGGAGCCGCTGGCCGCGGCGCTCCCGTTGCTGACCCCTCGCTTCGAACAGGTCGGCATAGTCGGAGTCCACAGCAATCCTGATTGCGAGAGGGAGCTCCGAGTTTCCGTAGTTATGAATGCGGATCCGCTCATGGCACGTGCCATTCCAGAGAATCCTGGTGCGGCAGAGATGGAGGGTGCCTCGCGGCACAAGGTCCTGTCCATCGGAGGAGAGGTCTGGGTTCGTGAGGTCCACCGTGAGCAGCGCGTTATCCTCCTTCACCGTGGTACTGAGCAGAAGCGGTCGGTTCGTTCCGAGCGTCAGCTCAAATTGAGAAAGAAAACGCGTGCCCTCATGATAAAGCCCTTGAGGCCCCGGCATGACCTGGTGGATGTCACCGTAGCGATCAAAGACGGCAAACGTCTCTCCGTGCTTCAACACTTCCACGCGGTTCTCGGCCAGCGACGAAGACGCGAGGATGTAGAACTGATCGTTCCACCGGATGACCTCGCTCATAAACGGCTCTCCCGTAGCACGGGGGCATAAGTGCGGCTCATCCTCAGGGCCACGAGTGCGGTGACGACAAACACGAACCCGATCCCGAGCAGGCCTGGTCCTGGTCCATAGCGCTCGGTAATCCAACCGAAAGAAGAGATACCGGCGATTGCCGAGGTCATGGCGCCGGTTCCATACAGCCCAAGTACCCTGCCGATCAGATGCCCGGGGGTGAGTTCCTGGATGATCCCCCACGCGATCGGCGTGAAAGCTCCCATGCCGCCACCGATCAAGCCCATGAGGATGCCGGCCTGATAGGGGTACGGCGTCCAGACCAATGCGCAGACCGCTATGCCGCTCAGCAGGCTGGTACTAAAGATGAGTTTGCTGCGGTCCTTGACGGTCCAGTCCGTCGCCCAAAGGAGCCCGATCGACGTGAGAAATAGCCCGCCCCCGAGTGCCGACCACAGATAGCCGATCTCTACCGGACCCAGATCGAGCAACTTTCTGGCGAAGACTGGAAAGAGGGACGTCAGCGCGGCAGTGCCGAACGTATACAGTGCCGCAATACCGGTCAAAAGCAGGATGACGGGTCGGTGTACCACGCTGTACCGAAATCCTTCACTCAGATCCTGTATCAGCGTCGAGCGGGGAGCGTGTGAGACAACGGTGATGCCGGAAGGCGTGAAGCAGGTCAGCGAGAGGCAGAGAGCTGATACCAGATAGGTGATAGCATTGAGGCACAGCACTTCCTGGGAGCCGTAGGCGGCGATGCCCAATCCACTCAGCGCCGGACCGACGATAATCCCCAGGCTCGTGGTGCTTTGGAGCAGCGCATTGGCCGCGGTAAACTGGGTTTTCGGAACGATGGCCGGTACCGCCGCAGTCAGCGCAGGTCCGAACACCGCGGTGGCGATGGCGTGGAGCAGGACGAGGACGTACAGCATGGACACGGTGAACGACTCCACCGCGACCATGCACGGGATAAAGCCTATCAGCACCGCGCGAAGCAGGTCACTGATGATGAGCAGATACTTCTTGGGCAAGCGGTCAACGTAGACTCCGATGAGCGGGCCGAGCAGGATCGGTGGAACCGTTTGCAATAGCCCGATGATTGATGTTTTCAGCGCTGACCCCGTGATGGCGTACACGAACCAGAGGAGCGCCAGTCGGGAGATGCCGTCGCCGATCTGGGAGATGAGTTGGCCGGACCATATCAGCCCAAAATTGCGGGTGAGCAGGAGAGGGCGGGTTCCGATGGCGAGGAGGTCGGTGTCTGAGGCCTCGGGAAGATGATATGCGGCGGGGCTGGAAGGGCTCTGCATCAGCTCTCGCCCCCAAGGCGAACCCTGTCGGTCTTGACGGCTTTGACGCCCGGTACCAAGCGGGCCGCTTCCGCCGCTTCAAGGGCCAGGACCTGGAAACGCACCCCCCCGCTCAGCGAAACGACGCCCTCTTCGGTCTTCACCTCGAAGTTTGCGGCCTTCAACGTGGCGCTCTTGGCAAACCGATCCTTCACGAGAGTACTAATGATCTCGTCCTGCTTCTTGCCCAGCGTCTGCAGCAGACTCTTGTCCACATCCAGTTTGTTGACGAGCATTTTTCCGTCAGACACCGATCGGGCGACTTCGGTTGCCGCTGCCTTTTCTTCCTCACTTCCTCGCAGCGCGATGTTTTGCCCATCCTCCTCAACCTCGATGTCATAACGGAATAGGCGGGCATCAGCGAGCAGCGCGAGCTTGACCGTCAGTATTGGTGAACCTGAAGGTTTTTTGCGGACCTCCTTCTCTTTCCCCTTCTCCTGTGCCTCGCGTTCAGGCTGAACCTCCAACACCGTGGGCGGCGCACTATGGGGCAAGGGTTTGGGTTCAGTCGAAAGTTTCGGCAACTCCGGTTTCGGCACCGATGTGTCCGGTGGCCGCAGCGGTTCGTTGGAATGTTTCGGCGAGGCCTGCTGACTGTCAGGAGCGGGAGCCTGTTCTGAGAGCGCCCGATCGGCGGAAAGAGGGACGAAGACAATCGCTCCGATCGTGGCACACAGCAGGATCCGACCATATGGCATCATGCGGAAGCCTTCACTATGGCAATGGCAGCCAGGTCGCATGTCTGTCATTGCCAATCGGGAGTTCAAAGCATGCCCGCTCGCATCACAAAGCGGCTACGGTGGCAGGTAGATCGGCCATCTGCGACCGGTGCCAGCCCACCATTCCCACTGTGGCTGCGGTGATCAAGAGAATGAAGCTGATCCCTCCGAGACTGACCCCCGGACCCAGCATGTCGGTCGCCCATCCGAATCCCGCCATTCCAGCCATCGAGGCGGCCATTCCACCTGTCGCGAAGCTGGTGAAGACACGGCCGAGCAGCGGAGCGGGCGTCAATTCTTGCAGGATCGTCCAGACCAACGGCATGAACGTCGCTGTGCTGACTCCGATCAGAGCAATCACGAGGCCAGCTGCGAGTGGAGCCTCCAGAAATCCGAGCGTGCCGACGGCCAGCCCACCTACCGCCAGCGCGGCAGAGATGAGGTGCAGTCGTCGAGGGAAGCTTCCTTGTGCGACCGACGCAAGGCTGAAGGAGGCGATGAGCATGCCCGCACCGAGTGCGGACCAGAGCCACCCCAGTTGGATCGGGCCAACGGCGAGCACGTCCTTCGCGAACACCGGAAGCAAAAAGACGAACGCGCTGATGCCGACGCTGTACAGCGTCGCAGTCAGCATCAACAGCAGAACGGTCTTTTGCTCGATGAACACAAACCGGAATCCTGCGAGCAGATCGGAGGCAACGCCCTCAGTCCAGCCTTTGGCGCTGAGGTCGGGCTGAAGCGTTTCTTGCGTCCGTATGGGCATCAGACAGAGAGCAGAAACGAAAAACGTCGCGGCGTCAACATAAAGCACGTTTTGGGCTCCCATAAGTGCAATGCCGATCCCGCTCACGGCCGGACCGACCAGCAAGCCGATATTGGCGGTCGATTGCATCAAGGCATTGGCAGCGACGAGCCGATCCTTGGGGGCGATCAGGGGAATCGCCGATGCCAGAGCCGGGCCGAAGACGGTCGAGACGATGGCGTTGGCAAACACTAGCAGGTACAGGCGATCCAGGCTGAGAGCGTCCACCAAATAGAGCAATGGGATGAGCAGTATCATTGCGGTGCGCAACAGGTCGACGGTGATCATGACCGGTTTCTTGCGGAACCTGTCCAGATAGACTCCGATCAGCGGACCCAAGATCAGGGGAGGAAGGGTCTGCAAGAGTCCGATCACCGTCATCTTGAGGGCCGACCCGGTCAGCTCATACACAAACCAGAGCAGCGCCACCTTGTTAAGGCTGTCGCCGATTTGCGAGATCACTTGTCCGGCAAAGAGCAGGCCGAAATCCCTCCTCTTCAGCAACGCCCACCCTTGAGAGCCATTTTGCGTTGTTTCCTGCAGCGCCCGACTGTCAGGCATGAGACCCTCCCCCGATGCGCGGCGACCTGTCCTGCGAGTGTCCGTTGGAGACTTCCTGACTAGGTCCTTCGAACGGAAAACCGGATCCGAGAGCGTGGATCTTCGGGGTTATCACGGCAACTCGATCTTCAATAATCCGTTCATACAGGGCGACGTAATCACGAGCCATCCGGTCGGCGGTAAACCTCTGTTCGAAAGAAGTACGGCAGCGCCGACGATCGATTTCTCCGAGTCGTTCCACCACTGCGACCATTTCAGAAAGATTCTCACACACAAAGCCGGTGATGCCGTCGTCAATGACTTCCGGAATGGATCCACGCCGGTAGGCCAGCACGGGTGTCCCACAGGCCAGGGCTTCGATGAGAACCAGACCAAACGGTTCGGGCCAATCGTACGGGCAGACTAATGCCAGAGCATTGCCGACAAAGTCGTCTTTTTCTGCGTCCGAAATTTCTCCGATAAATTCGATGAGCGGATGATCGAGGAGGGGCTTGATCTCGGACCGATAGTATTGGAGATCCGCCGGGTCCACCTTGGCCGCAATGCGGAGGGGAAGGCCGCTCCGCTTGGCCACCTCAATTGCGTGGTCAGGCCGTTTCTCAGGGGAGATTCGTCCCAGGAATGCCAGATATCCTTGCGGCTGTGAATGATAGGTATAGAGATGTCGGGGAAGTCCGTGGTGGACGGTTGCATGCCAGTTTGCCCAGGGCAGCGGCCGGCGCTGAGCGTCGGAGATCGACACCAGCGGCATCTCAGCATATTCATGAAAGACCGGCTGCAGTTCCGGCAGATCCAATCGCCCGTGAAGGGTGGTTACGACGGGCTTGGGGTTCCTCCGTGCTAAAGGAAACCCGAGAAAGTCCAAGTGCGAGTGGATCATGTCGAAATCACCTCTTGCTCCGAGAGAGCGTTCCTGCAGCATGATCATCGGCGCGTCGCGATTGAAGATTCCTGTATTGAGGCGCAGCGCCTGAGGACACACCGCTTGAAGGCGCCCGGCGGTCTCAGAATCTCCGCTGGCGAAGAGAGTGACCTCATGTCCCAGCTGCACCAGTTCTTCTGTGAGGTAGGAGACGATCCGTTCAGTGCCCCCGTACAGCTTGGGGGGCACACTTTCCCATAAAGGAGCCACTTGGGCGATTCTCATGAGTTCTTCCTTTCCAGAGGAATGTTGAATGTGAACGAGAAAGAATGGACGACCAACAGACCATGATTGCGGTAGGACCGAAGGGAGCCTGACGCCTTGTACGCGCTAGGCAACCGAGAAGGGCCACCTATACCGTAATGCCGTATCACTGCACGGAGCTACCCATCACACTTACAGCCCGGTTACGAGAACCATACCCGATGTCCCGGGCTTATGCACGCATCGTTCTCGGCGAAGTGACCGTCCAAGTGAGGAGACAAGGAGCGTATTCCATAGCTAGATCAGATAGGGCGGGGTTACGCCAGGCTTCGCAATGAGGCCGATTTCGACTGGAACAAGCACCTAAGATAATGGCAGTAGGCGTATCGCGTAGCCGGCAGAAGACATCTATCACCTCCTCCGTCGAACACCATGAGTGTATTTGAGACCATACAGGTCTTTCGAACCAGATGGAATACCTAAATATATAAACTAGGTTTTTAGTAATGCTAGCACTCACGTCGTGCTGGCGAGCGCCTCGCTCTGCACAGGTGTATGAAAGACCATACAATCCTGCAGTGATAAGCATCCACTTATCCCTAATTGTTCTGCGCTCGCGAGGACGTGAGTCTCAGGTGGCCCACCTTAGGCTCTCATACCTGCCGGAACGAGAAACCAAGGAAACCAGAGGTCGTTGAGTAGGTTATTGGATGGGGGAGTGACGTCCAAGAGGCCGCATACATCTAAGATTTTGGGGCGTCTTCCTCTGGTCCAGACGGACCCCAGAGATCGCCTAACCCTAGGGATTCCCATAAGTCTTTTTCGGATTGAGGATGGGCACCCTCAAGAAAGCTGGCTAAGATCTTTGATTTATAGGCTGCAGCGTGGGGCCTGCATTTCTTGACCGCGTCTGCATATTCCTGTTTGGATACACGTAAACGTTGAAGGAGAACGCCCTGAGCCAGCAAGAGAGCGTGATGAACCGAAAGCGTATGGGCCAGCTTCTCAATGAGCTTGCGATTTGTCATGGGTCACCTCCTGAATCACGCAGAAATTGTCTAAAACAGCGCGACAGCGGCCGAACGATCTGGCTGGTTCACTACCTGCGTTCTCCTCTTGCACCTTCATCCCCAGCGGGCTTAGACTACACCTATCTGCATAGAGTCGCTATTTTTGCCGGATGATAAGGAGTCAAGCGTTATGTCTTTACTGATTACCGCCGAATGTATCAACTGTGGAGCCTGCTTGCCAGAATGTCCGAATGAGGCAATCTTCGAAACGCGCAGTGACGCAGAGACGAAGGGAAACCATGTCGGCGACGGCCAGGGAGAAGGAGACGGTATCTACGTCATTACTCATGACCGCTGCACAGAGTGCGTCGGACACTTTGATGAGCCTCAATGCGCAGCGGTTTGCCCGGTCGATAATTGTTGCATCTCTGATCCAGCTTATCCGGAGCCTACTGAAGTTCTGTTGGAGAAAGCAAAGAAGCTCAATCCTGACAAGGCCATCGACCCGGCAAAAGTTTGGAGCGGTGTGCGGAATTAGTCCTAATTCCTTTGAAAAAGCGCAAAAACACCACCAACCTCCTGACTTTCTAAGGCGGATCCTACCCAACTTAGGTCACGCCGGTCCTAAACATTTGTCTTTCACAGCTAGGCGAGAGCCCTGGGTTCGAAAGTCCAGGCGGCTCACGAGTTTTATCAATTAGCTCTCCCTCCCTGGCCTTTTTCCCTTGTCACGGTTTCAGGAACGGTTTTGACCCCTCAGCCTTGAACCTCAATCCGACCCTAAGTGAGTAGGGGAGAGCTGAGCATAGCAGCTTAGCATGGCCCGGGACTTCCATCTCGAGTGCCATGAGGGTTAGTCATTCGAGGCGCCCTTCGCTAGTCATGAGACAATGCGAGTCTCAGATGATCTCTCAAAATCGCAAGTCAGCTCTGACAGGCACACGTTCTCAGAGCGACATTTTCGCGATAGGATTGCCATGGGTGAGACGCAGTCTGAACAGTGAGGAAGGGAACAGTGGGGGCCGGAAAACGATACCCCGAATATGAGCTTGTTAAGCAGAGGGACTTGACCCAGTGGACGAGGAGTCTAAACAGGCGCAGGGCATGAACTCAGTCCCTGATCCTCAGCTCAAGCAACCTGGTAGCTGTTTGCGACTGTGTCGACGAATCCTGCACGGTGAAGGTAAGGTCGTAAGTTCCCTCAGTCCCTCCCGCCGGGGTGCCGGTAATCTCACCTGTCGGGGGATCCAGGTTAAGGCCGTCCGGCAGAGCCGGTGTGACCGACCAGGTAAAAGGCGCGACACCTCCCGAGCGTTGCAACGTTCTCCTGTAGGAGTCACCCTCCTCGGCGCTTGGTAAGGACGTTGTCGTGATCGCCAGGACCGCGCTGACGGTAATCGAAAGAGGCTGTGTGTCGGGCTGATTCAATGTGTCTCTGACTCTCACTGTGAAATTTGAGTTGCCTGCATTCGTCGGAGTGCCTGAAATGACACCAGCCGGACTCAGGGAAAGCATCGCTGGGAGCGAGCCGCTGGCGAGACTCCAGGTGAGTGCCCCGGTGCCTCCCGTCGCTTGTAACGTCTGATTATAGGGTTGACCGACCGTCCCGCCTGCGAGCGTGGTGGTGGTGATATTAGGCGGGGTGGGTATGTTGATAAGGATCGAGAGCGCTTGTGTGTCATTTTGTCCGCCTGCGTCTGCCGCTGTGACGGTGAACGAGGACGTGCCTGCGGCCGTCGGCGTTCCTGAAATCACGCCGGTCACCTGATTCAAACTGAGGCCCGGTGGGAGGGTGCCTGTCCCCGGGACAAGGCTCCAGGTCAGTGCTCCGCTCCCTCCAGTCGCCAGCACGGCCTGGTTGTAGGCTTGATTCACAGTGCCATTCGGGAGCGAAGTGGTGGTAATTGTCAGGACCGCCGGGGAAAGATCTATGGTTAAGCTGAGCGTGTGTTCAACGCTCTGGGAAGGGGCCGAAGTGTCGCGCAGCGTAAACGTGTGTGAAGTGGTTCCTTGTCTAGTCGGCGTGCCGGCGATCGCGCCTGTCGCCGGATCCAGCGAGAGATTATCAGGAAGCAGTGGCGAGACGGACCAGGTGTATGGGAGCGCGCCTCCTGAACCGTTGACTGAAGCCGCATACGGCCGGTTGATTGTTCCGTTGGGAAGTGAGGAGGTGGCAATAGCCAAAGTTCCAGGCGTAGGGCCACTGTCGCCGCCGCAGGCTGTCAGACCTAGGATGGAAACACTGGAAAAGAACACTGCGCAAAAAATCCGACCGATGACGTTTGCCGACTTCATGTAGAGCGTTTCCAACTAGTGAGGCACTGCCGCCCCCCTGGGCTCAGGAAAAACCATTGTAAGGAAATACGGGATGAAACGTATCTAGTGCTAATGGGGGGAACGATCAAAGTATGCCGCATACCCTTCCCGAGGCGGCACAGCTCATGTGCGCCTGAATAAACTACTCTCGCTGCCTCTGACATGGGGGCCAGCAAACGCTGGAGCAGATTCTATTCTCTCGATTTAGGGCTCGTAAGAGCAGTTTGGAGCGGATTATCACTCAGGGACTGAATGCCCTTAACTGCTATCTTAGGTTGACGTGATGCGACGCTTGAAATAGGAAGATCGAGTCCGAAGGAAGGCGGGCGCGCTTGTTCAAGCGCCGGTTACCCGCTCATTGAGATTTGTCTGTAGGCTGCTCACAGGTAGCGCCCTTCGGGGCTTTCAGCCGTTCAGGCAGGACTTTGGGCGTCCCGCAAGCATCATCAATTTGGTCCTGCGTGAGCCAGGCGGTGTTGTTGAAATTTGCGCCATCGATCTGTGCGTTCTCTAGATGAACACCCAATAACATCGCCCCTTCAAAGTTCGCATTCACCAACTTTGCGCGACTCAGATTTGCTCCCAATAACATCGCCCCTGATAAATCTGCATCCTCGAGATCGGCCTCGCGGAGGTCGGCTCCAGCTAACATTGCCTGGCGAAGGTTTGCGCCTTTTAGTTTGGCTTTCTTAAGCCGCGAGCCGGCGCGCATTGGCCCGGGAGTGGCGGGAAGGTTGTGTGTCGGTTCGTCCTTCACGTCCACTTCGACGATGTAGGGCTGTTGAGCGGTCTCGTACAAGCAGCCGAGAGGCGAGGAGAATGCTACTATGACGCCACACGTGGGCAGCAACTTGCGGAACGTCAATGAGGCATTGGGCAGCATCTCAGGGCGGATCAATCGTCAAATCGAGCGGCTGGTTGGCTATTTGCGATGTCGGTATCGTTGAATCCTGCACGGAGAAGGTGAAGGTCTGCGGTGCTCCCGTCCCCGTCCCCGACCCTGGAGTGCCGGAAATCTCGCCGGTCGCCGAATTCAAGGCGAGGCCGTCCGGGAGGGAAGGGTTGACCGACCAGCTTATAGGTGCGAGACCTCCGGAGCTTTGTAAGGTTGTCGTGTAGGCCTCACCCTCTTTGGCATTAGGTAACGACGTTGTCGTGATCGCTAGTACGTCGCTGATGGTAATCGAGAGAGCCTGCGTGTCGGACTGCCCCAACGTGTCTGCGACTCGTACGGTGAAATTCGCAGTTGCTGCAGTGGTCGGCGTTCCTGAAATCACACCGGTGATTTGGTCGATATTCAGCCCCTGAGGCAGTGTTCCTGCGGAGATGCTCCAGGTCAGTGCTCCGATCCCTCCGGTGGCTGCCACCGACTGACTATAGGGCTGATTGACTGTTCCTCCCTGGAGCGTGGTGGTCGTGATATTTGGCACGTTGAACAGGCTGATGGTGATCGACAGATCTTGCGTGTCGTCTTGTCCGAATGCGTCTTGAACTCGGACGGTAAAATTCGATGTGCCTGCCGGCAGAATCGGTGTTCCTGAGATCACGCCGGTCGTCGCATCCAAATTCAGGCCCAGTGGCAATGCCCCTGCGGAGATGGTCCAGGTCCGTGCTCCCGTCCCTCCGGTCGCTTGTAACGTCTGGTTATAGGCCTGGCCGATGCTTCCACCGGGCAGCGGCGAGGTCGTCGTGATATTCAGCGGTGGTGGTAGGTTGATCGTGATCGACAGCGCCTGGGTGTCAGACTGGCCCAGCGAATCTGTGACCCTGAGCGTGAAGCTGAAGGTCCCTTGACTGCTTGGCGTCCCTGAAATGGTGACACTGGGTCCAGTTAAGGGATCGATGGTGAGACCCGGTGGGAGCGATCCCACAGAAATACTCCAGGTAACTGCCCCCATCCCTCCGGTTGCTTGTATCGTTACCGGACCGTAAGGCACACCGACTGTTCCACTTGACAGCGAGGGGGGCACTATCTGTGGCGGGTTGTCTGTACTCACGAGAATAGAAAGCGCTTGCGTATCATTCTGTCCGAACGTGTCGGCGACACGAACGGTGAACGGGAAGGTGCCGGTTGAAGTCGGCGCTCCTGTGATCGTGCCGCTTGCATTCAAGGTGAGACCCGGGGGAAGTGTGCCTGTACCTGGGGAGACGATGCTAAAGGTCAGCGGTCCCGTCCCGGTTGCCAGCACAGCCTGGTTATAGGGCTGGCCGATGGTTCCAGAGGGAAGCGTGGTGGTCGTAATATTCGGCGGAGCGGGCACGTTAATGCTAATCGAGAGCGCACGTGTGTCAAACTGCCCTAAAGTGTCTGTGACCCTGACCGTAAAGTTGAAGGTACCTTGAGTGGTTGGGGTGCCTGAAATGGTCACACTCGGTCCGGTTAATGAGGGACCGATCGTCAGACCCGGTGGGAGCGATCCCACAGTGATACTCCAGGTCAGTGTCCCAATCCCGGCGGCTGCCTGCACTGTCTGATTATAGGGCAGACTGACCGTGCCTCCCGGGAGCGAGGTGGTCGTAATTCGTGGCGGGCTTTGTGGGTCAATGCGAATTGAGAAAGCTTGCGTGTCCTGTTGCCCACTCGTGTCTGCAACGCGGACGGTGAACGGGAAGGTGCCGGTTGTAGTTGCCGTTCCTGAAATCGCGCCAGTGGTTGGATTCAAATTGAAACCTGGTGGAAGCGTGCCTGTACCTGGGACGACGATGTTAAAGCTCAGCGGTCCGAAGCCACCAACGGTTTGAACAGACTGGTTATACACCGCACCGATATTTCCGGCGGGAAGCGAGGTCGTCGTAATTGAGAGCGGGGGTTTAATGGTTAAGCTGAGAGCTGTCTCAATCGTCTGTGGAGGGATGGAGGAATCGACAAGAGTGAATGTATGCGAACTGGTTCCCACCGTGCCTGGTGTCCCGGTAATCGCGCCGCTTTGCGTGTTGAACGAAAGCCCGGCAGGAAGCGCTGGCGTGACAGACCACAGGTAAGGCAGCGCGCCTCCCGAACCGCCCACCGACGCCGAATAGGGCTGGTTAATTTGCCCCTCGGGGAGTGAGGTGGTGATGATCGCCAAACCGCCGGGAGTCGGGCCGCTGTCGCCGCCACAGGCTGTCAGGCCTAGGATGGAAACACTGGAAAAGAGCACTGCACAAAAAATATGACCGATGACGTTTGCCAGCTTCATGGAGAGCGTTTCCAACTAGTCGGCACTGCCGCACCTGGGCTTAGGGAAAACCATTGTAAGGAAGTACGCGGCCGAAGGTATCTAGTGCTAATGGGGGGCACGATCAAGTAGCATACCCTTCCTGAAGGGCACAGCTCATGTGCGCCCTTCGTGAGAAATTTGCAGTTCCTACAGCGGTTGGAGTCCCTGAAATATTTCCCGTCGCAGTGAGTGTGAGATTCGCTGGAGGCGTTCCGGAAGGGACACTCCGGGCACTGTTCCAATCCCTCTTGTTGTCTGCAAC
>DASTJX010000102.1:0-2943 GCA_035716265.1 Nitrospira sp. | reverse complement strand
TCTTCGTCGAGGGCAGCTAAGTCGTCCAAGCGGGGGCCCAACATCGTGGTGTCGGGCTGAAACGCCGGTTCTGTCGTTGGTTCCGCTCTCAAATTGAACGGACAGACGTCCAGACAGTCGTCGCATCCGAAGATGTGGTTTGCCATGCGAGCGGTCAGATCCACCGGAATATCACGGCGAGGGCCTCGGAACTCTATCGTCAAATAGGATATGCAGCGCGTCGCATCGACGACATAGGGTTCCACGATGGCATGAGTCGGGCACGCCTGGATGCACAACGAACAGGTACCGCAGAGATCCGTCGCAGGAACATCCGGGGGCAACTCCAGCGTGGTCAGGATCTCACCAAGCACCAGCCACGAGCCGTGGTCGGAAGAAACAAGGTTAGAGTGTTTGCCGATCCACCCGAGTCCCGCTTGCTGTGCCCAGGCCTTTTCCATGACCGGCCCCGTATCGACGTATGAGCGTGTGATGGCCTCGGGCACCAGATCGTGCACCTTGTTTTCCAGGAGCGCCAGACGATCGCGCAACACGCCATGGTAGTCCTTTCCCCACGCATAGCGGGCAATACGGCCATATCCTCGTCCCTCGATGGCACGCATGCCAGTGTCGTAGTTCATTCCCACTGAGATGATTGAGCGGCAACCAGGCAGGACGATCTGAGGATGCGCACGTCGGTCAGGATCGCTCGCCATCCAGGCCATGGTGCCGTGATAGCCACGCCGCAGCCATTCTTGAAGACGATCCAACAAACCGTGAGCCGGTGGTTCCAGGACCACTGAGGTAATCCCGACGGCGTCAAACCCCAGCAATCGTGCTTCGCGCTTAATCGCTTGGCTGATGGACATGGCGAGTAAGAATACTCCTGGACATCCTCATCTTGTGCCCTGAAGCGGCAGTCAAGCAACGTGTCCCGTAACCGTATTGTCTGATGGGCGGGAGCGCAGGGAAGCGTGCGTGATCCTGCTAGTGGGGGTTGCAGTCGAATCGTACGATGAACTGGACGGAACACTGACCGGTGCTGCAACGACCGCAGGTACCCGTGATTTTGGTCTTCCAATCCGTCTGTTTTTCGTCGAAGCGACAGAAGGTCTTTCCCCCTTTGGAAATCGTCGTCCAGGGTTTGTTCGTGCCGGGTGCGTTTGCCACCAGACAGCCATGAGGAATTGGGACCTGGCAGTGGTGCGAGGGTTCGCCTTTGGCCATGCCAAAACTGCAGGCCTGTTCGGTGGTGGCGGGAAAATCCGAAGGCACCTGGCCTTGGGCACCCGTCGGCCGTAATAGGAGGAAGCCAAGAAGCATGAGCATGACGAGACTTGGGAGTGATGGCGTAACGCCCATGAACGGATCGTATCACAGTCTCTTTGCTTGCGGCCACCGACTCGACTGCGTAGAATCTGACAGAATGGTGGTGTTCGGCTATCCGGAGTTCCGGTTCAGTCATTAGGGGAGGGTACCATGCTGGCGACGCGTATCCGTCAAAAGGAAGGCACCTTTTACTTCATTGCTTACAATGCGGCCGAACTTCTGGACAAGGTCCGCTTTACCAGCCGGTACTTTTTCGAAGGTGAAGAAATCTCGCAAGGGAAAATCTCTGAACATGATGACGTGGCGCAGTTCATTGCCGGCATTGAGCGGAGTGAAAAGGGCTTTCAGCGCCAGTTGAATCAGCAAAAGATCAAGCAGATCGTCAATTTCTATGAGACCGTCGTCGCTCAACCAATGATTCCCGGGACGGTCTTGATCTTCACGGACGAGACGCTGAGGTTCCAACGTGCAGGGGAGTCCGAGTCCATCGGACATTTAAGCGAGCCGAAAGGCAAATACCTGATCATCGACGGCCAACATCGGTTGGCAGGACTCCATTTTTTTCAAGCGAAGCATCCGGATCAAATTGCGAATGTCGAGGTGCCGTGCGTCTTGTTTGACGGCCGTAGCGGAGACTTTGCGACCGAAATGTTCGTCGTTATTAACAGCACCCACACCCGCATCAATCGTTCCCACTTAGTCGACCTGTATGAGAAGGTCTCCTGGGAAACGCCGGAGAAGAAGTTTGCAGCCAAAGTCGTCAACCTGCTCTATGCGGAAGATGACAGCCCTCTGCAATATAAGATCAACCGTTTGGGCGGGAGGAGTAAGCAGGAAAAATGGATCCTGCAGTCAGAAGTCTTCAATGAACTGCTCAAGGTGGTGACCGCTCATAAGCGCTGGATGGAATCGCATCTCGGTATGAAGGCGGAGCGTTGTTACGCGCTGGTCCGAGACTATTTGAAAGGTGTGAAAGAGGTGATGGAGGACGTGTGGGGTCACAATGATCGGTACATGTTTACCCGGGACGTCACCCTCAAGGCGTTGATTCGAGTCCTTGACGATCTGATCGTGGATCGCAAGCTGATTAATGATTGGGACGCCCAGCGGTCACACAAGCCATTTGCGGAGATTGTCAAACCGTGGGCCGCATTGTCCAAAGAATTTCGCGCCGAAGGGTTTTACGAACGATTTGCCGCCAAAGGGCAGCTCGAACGGGTCCGGAAAATTCATCAGCGGCTGCTTGATGCGATCGTCGGCTAGCGTCGTCCACTCTGTATGTTGGTTGCTTATCCTATGCATCTGCTGCCTGTTGCCAAGCCTTCCGGCCTCGGCTGACGCTCCCCAGGAACACCTCGACGTGAAGCCGGATCCTGCCGGCGGAGTCATCGCCAAGGCCCGGCTTGTGTTTCCGGCCAGGCCTGATCTCATTCAATCGCTGCTCACCGACTATTCCCATTGGCCCGATCTCTTTGAAGTACGAATGAGGATCGTCGATCTGCAGATCGCCTCAGGCGTCGTGACCATCGATCTGCGCATTGACCACGCTTTGGTGCCTGGAGAGCGCCGGTTGGTCACGGAATCACGCGTGATAGCGGGAGTCATCCATACGGATCTTGTCGCGGGAGACTTCAA
>DASTJX010000101.1:0-3688 GCA_035716265.1 Nitrospira sp. | reverse complement strand
GAATTCCAGTTTTTGGATCTCTCAGTCTTACCAATGGCGGAGGAAAGGTCAAGCCATCAAAACTGACGCTCATCCGTGTCAGTCTTATAGGCCATGCCAACCTTCTAACCTACCGTTAACATGACGTTCGTACGATCCCGCTACCCAGGGATCGAGAGAGCCCCATACGAGCAGGGTCATGCGACAAGTACCGTCGTAACAAAGGTGCGTCAACTTTCTCGCACACTTTCTCCTAACTACGTCGATGCAAACCGCTGAGGAGTCGTCCGCCTTCGCCGATGCCATCACTCAAGCGGAAGAACATCTCGAACGAAACGAACAAGCAGGACCCCTCTCAGCGCGATATCCGGCACACAAGTGCACAACCAGATAGTCCGAGGCGTTGTAGAACGTATCCTACGGCGTGAGACGCCCACCCTCGTTCTAATGGCAGCTTCACGCGTTCCCGACCATAGAACATGCCGTAGAGCACCAGTCGCTGCCGGCGCAGCTCTTGGCGGTCAATTTCGCGCAAACGTTGCTCCCTGCTCTTGCGGAAAGTGGTCTCGTCCTGTAACCTGCCTCTCCCCGAACAAATCATTCAAACTCCAGCGACATCGACTCTGAAGGAGCATGGTGTGAATAACCATCGACTACGTTGGACCTTGGCATTGACTACCGCTGCAGCTACCGGGGCTCTTTATGCCGAGGGGATTCTCATCTCCGGGTGGATCGAGGTCGTGCTGTGTATTCCTATCGTCATTTTATTGTTCGGGACGCGGTCAGAGTCATCACTTGATCGTCTCCTACAAAATGGGCTCATGACCATCACCGCCGTCAGCCTTTCGCTCGTCTGTTTGGATCTCATCCTGCGACCGACCTTTGGTCATAAATTGCATTACACGCCCACCAATATCACATCCCATAAAATGCCTGAGCTGCCCATTGTCGGTCGGTGGGACCCCAATCTGACTATAGACGCCGAAGGCTACGGTGATTTGGCCGCTATGGCCGGTGATCCGGATTTCCAGGAACGTCGCCGAATTGTGTTTCGCACGGATGAATACGGCTTCCGGAACATCCCTCGCTCGGATACGGCGGATCTGTTGATACTGGGCGACTCTTTTCCTGCCGGAGGCGGAACAAGTGACGAGGAAATCTTCGCTCGCTTGCTGGAAACAACGTATGGCTTTCACACCTACAATCTTTCCTTCCCTGGTGGACCATATGACCAGTTCATCAATTTCGCCATCGAGTGGAGAAGATTGAATGTCGCCTCTCATCCTCGGATGATCTGGACTTTCTACACGGGGAACGATATGGACGATGACGGAGGTGAGGTCTGGGACATCTCAGCTCTCCCGTGGAAACAAGGCTTCTCTGCTTGGCGCGTGAAGTTTAAAAGCTATAGAAATCGCTCGCCGCTCAGGCAATGGATCGAAGGTCTACGCATGAAGATTCGTGGACGACCCAAATATGTGATTGCTCGATCATTACCGGATGGCCGCTCGGTCCTGTTTCTGGAAAATCAGGAGCGCTGGGGCAAAGCGTCCCGTCACGAAGTCGAGCGCCACCCTAATTACACAAAGCTCTTACGGACGATGACCGCGATGCAAAAGCTCACTGCTGAACGTCACGTTGACGTCACCGGTGTGATTCTTCCCACCAAGGGCGAGGTGTATCGTTGGCTGTTAGAGGCCCGTGAAGCGCAACCCGACGACGAAAACGCTTCAGGATTTGGCGAGGCAGTCCTTGAAGCGTGCAGAACGACGGGAATCGTGTGCCACGATATGAAACCTTATCTCATCTCAGAGGCAAAGCGACTATATAAACGAGAAGGCAAGCTCTTGTGGTGGCGAGACGATACGCATATTGGCAAGTCTGGTCACGCAGCGGTCGCCGCCTTTATTGCTGAACGCGTGTTGCACAAGCATGCGATGGGCCAATGATTGGAGCTTTGACGACAGCTGCATTGAGTCATGATTTGCGCAGTGTTGTAGTTGAAGGAATCCCCGGCCAGTGGGCCACGCAGGTCTCGGCTGCCAGATGGTACCCTAGCGGCAGGCTGAGCACGAGCTCGAGCCCACTCGGATGTACGGCTCGGCACTTCATCAAAGGTCAAAGACTGCGCGTCGGTCGCGCTGAAAGTCCAATGGCGTTCTCAGCGATGAGCCTGCTGTTTAGATCAATGTGGACGATGAGAATGAGCTTGGAAGACGCCTGGAGGGACGATGTCAGTGACGCGCGAGTTACCGCTCTGCCTCGGTGAGATGGTCTTCTTCTTCGACCTCTTCGATCTCAGGTCCGGGCTTGCCCTTGCTGGTCGAAGGGTGCAACCCGTACTTTTTGAGCATCTTGTAGAAGTCCGCTCGATAGCGTCCGGCGAATTGGGCAGCGCGTGAAATATTGCCGCCTGTCAATTGCAAGACATTCTTCAGATAGGTCTTCTCAAACTCCTCCTTCGCTTCTGTCAGCGGCTTCAGCTGCGAATCCGGAGCCGTGCCGATGGACGGCAGCAGATCAGGTGTAATCATGTCCTGTCTCGACATGACGACGGCTTTTTCGATGGCATTCTCGAGTTCACGGACATTTCCCGGCCACAAATTAGTGACCAGGCGGTGTAACGCGGCCGGCGTGAAACCGCGCACGTCCTTATTGGCCCGTTTTGCACTGCTGGTTAGGAAGTACTGGGCGAGGATCGGAATGTCGTCCCGGCGGTCCCGAAGCGGCGGAATAAACAACGGTACGACCGAGATGCGGTAATACAGATCGTTGCGAAAGCTCCCGTTCTTTACGGCTTCGCCCAGGTCTTTATTGGTGGCCGCGATGATCCGTACGTCGACTTTGCTCGCGTGTTCGGCACCGACTTCCCGCACTTCTCGCTCCTGTACGGCGCGCAGCAGTTTTACCTGCATGGACAGCGGCATCTCTCCGATCTCATCCAAAAACAGCGTGCCTCCGTTGGCACTTTGGAACAAACCTTTTTTGGGACCGTGCGCGCTGGTGAACGCACCGCGAACATGCCCGAACAGCTCGGACTCGAAGAGGGTTTCTGGAATGGCCGCACAATTCAACGCGACGAAAGGCCCTTTGCTTCTTCGGCTGTTGGCGTGCGTGACGCGTGCAAATACTTCCTTGCCCGTTCCCGTCTCTCCGAACAGCAGCATAGTGGCGTCTGAATCCGCGACCTGAATAACCTGTTGCAACAGGCGCTGCATCGCGGGACTACGTGCGACGACGTTCTCCATGCCGTAGAGCTCGTTGACGAGTGATTTGAGCCGTTGTATCTCGCGGCTCATTCGCTGAGGCGACAGGCCCTCCTCGATCTTGGCTTTGAGCTCCTTGTCGTCGAATGGCTTCGTCAAATAGCCGAAGGCTCCCCGTTGTACCGCTTCGACCGCATTGGGAATACTTCCGTGAGCGGTCAGAATGATGACCGGCAGGCCGGGATGGATGCGCAGCAATTCCTCTGTCACATCCAGTCCGTCCTCTCCGCGCAGACGGAGGTCAGTGATGGCCAAATCGAAGCGATTGGTTTTTGCCGCGCTGACGGCTTCTCGTCCGGAAGTGCAGGCGGTGACGGTAAAGCCCATCGCGTTCAACCGCATCTTGACCAGCTGCAACAGTCCTTCTTCGTCGTCGATGACCAGGATGTGCTCTTGTTCCATGACAGTGCTGATCCTTTGTTCGTTAGGGATTAGTTGACTCT
>DASTJX010000100.1:0-4872 GCA_035716265.1 Nitrospira sp. | reverse complement strand
CATGATTTGCTCAAGAACGGCATCGTGTAGCTGAACCATGCGCCAGCGCCCTGCATCGTATTCGCGTGCTCGAATATACGGATGAAATCTGCAACCGGATCACCAGGTGGGTGGGTGAGATGTGGGCAGACGCGGCGTCTCGGCGCCGCGAGGGTGGGCGGTGAGAAATACACCCGCTTCAATGTGAACGAGTTCATTCTATCAAAAAGAAAGAGGGAGCAACTACATCGCCATGAATCGTGTCCTTGAAGCATGGAAGGCGGTCGGGCAAGAGTCCTTGAATTTGCCCAATTTCATCACGCTCGTGCGTATTTTGCTGATTCCTGTGTTCGTGATGCTGTTTTTTACCCCCACGCCGGACCGTTCGTTGAGCGCGGCGTTCGTCTTCGTGGTGGCGGCGATCACGGATCTGTTGGACGGGTACATCGCCCGTCGCACGGGTCAGGTCACGAAACTCGGCAAGCTGCTTGACCCGATCGCCGACAAGCTGTTGGTGTTGTCCGCATTGATCTTGCTCGTCAACATCGATCGCGTCAGTGCGCTGGTGGCCATCCTAGTGATAGCGAGAGAAGTGGCCGTCACCGGAGTCCGCGCGATCGCGGCGGGGGAAGGCATGATCATCGTGGCCGAGACGACCGGCAAATACAAGATGGCTCTGCAGGTGGTCGCCATCACGATGTTGATCCTCGAGGGCACTGTCCTCGCCGAATTCGGCAATCTTCATTTAGCCGGCAGTGTGACGCTGTATCTGTCGCTCGTGCTCGGGTACGTGTCGGGCGGCTTGTATGTATGGAGTTTCTGGAAGCAAGTGGTGGCCAAAGGTCTGTGAAGAGTATCGATGCAAGAAGAACCCGTCTGTATCCTGCTGTCGATGTTTGGATTCCTCCTGGGTTCGATTCCTTTCGGGATTGTTGTCTCCAAAGCTCTCAATCTTTCTGATCCACGCACCGTTGGCAGCAAGAACGTGGGATTCACGAACGTCCTGCGAGTGTCCGGTACTAAGGCCGGAGTCCTGACGCTTCTGGGTGACATGGGAAAAGGGTGGGTCATGGGCTGGGCGGCGATGCAGTGGCTGACGACCGAGTCCTTCATCATGGTAGTCGCTGTGTCGCCGATTCTCGGCCATCTTTTCTCTCCATTTCTTGGCTTCAAAGGCGGCAAGGGGGTCGCGACGGCCTTGGGGGCGGTGCTGGGGCTTTCACCTTCGATCGGCATCTTGCTGCTGCTGATCTGGATCGGAGCGGTCGCGATCTGGCGGTATTCATCCGGAGGTGCGCTCGCTGCCTTCGGCCTCTTTCCGGTGGTCGCCATTGTCAACGAGCAGCGGCAAGAGTTTCTGCTTTTCGCCATTTTCGTCAGCGCGCTGGTCTGGGTCAAACACAAGGACAACATCGTACGCCTCTGGAAAGGGACGGAAGGAAAAATTGGCCAACGCGCGTAATCCCGCCGTCAAGCAGAACGAACCTGCCTACCGTGACCACAAAGTGTCGCGTTGGCGCTCTTGCGAAGCCATTCCGCCGTCCCTCAAATTGACTCTCCCGGTAGGCCGTCCATATAATGCGTTGACCTCCGTTTCTCTTGTCCTATCAACCCTATGCGCCCCTTGTTCAAGGATCATCTCGCCAAGAGACTGCGCGACTTGCGGACGGGGCTCCGGCATGCTTTTTCAAACCGCTCGGACCGTCAGCCGCTCAGCAGCGATGATCTCGCTCTCATGGAGCGAATCGCCGACGTACTGGTACGGCGCGGGATGGCGGCTCCTGCAACGGTGTTTTTGGAATCCATGGGGCCGATGAACTTTTTGGGCAGTCAGGCACTTCATTTTTTCACTCCGATCATCGATTGCGCATTCAATGCCAAGGAAGTCGAACAGGTCGCGCGTCTACTCGAACGCCGGGAGACGATCCCGCAGCTTATCGCCGTCATCGAGGCCAGGTCGTCAGTGCAAAGGGCGTCGGCTCAATGACGTCTTCCTCCTCGTCCCCTCCCGTCATTGATCGTCCTCTCAACGTCATCGTGGCGACCGATTGCGGCAGCACGACAACGAAGGCCATTCTGATCGAAAAGGTCGGCGACGAATACCGTCAAACGTACCGCGGCGAGGCACCGACGACGGTCGAAGCGCCGTTCGAGGACGTCACTCGCGGGGTGCTCAACGCGATCGCCGAAATCGAAGAGCTTTCCAAGCGCAAAATTCTGGACGGCGACAGGATCATCACGCCCTGCCGGGATGCACACACGGGCGTTGATATCTACATCTCGACCAGCAGCGCCGGCGGCGGGTTACAAATGATGGTCACCGGCGTCGTGCAGAACATGACGGGAGAAAGCGCGCAACGCGCCGCCCTCGGCGCCGGCGCGATCGTGATTGACGTGCTGGCCTCGAACGACGGCCGGTTGCCTCATGAGAAGATCGAACGGATTCGTTCGATGCGGCCCGATATGATCTTGATGTCCGGGGGAACGGACGGCGGCGCCGTGACGCATGTCGTCGAAATGGCGGAATACATTGCCGCGGCCGAGCCGCGTCCCCGCTTCGGTGTCACCTACAAGTTGCCGCTGATCTATGCCGGGAATAAAGACGCCCAGCCTCAGGTGAAGAAGATCCTCGGCGAGAAAACGGCCCTGGAAGTGACGGAGAACATCCGTCCGGTCTTGGAGCGGGAGCACTTGGCTCCGGCCCGAAACAAAATCCATGATTTGTTTCTCGAGCATGTGATGCAACAGGCGCCCGGTTACAAGAAACTCATTGAGATGACCGGCGCACCGATCATGCCGACTCCTGCGGCTGTCGGACTTATTATGGAAACGATCGCCAGGCGGGAACACTTGAATCTCATCGGCGTCGACATTGGAGGCGCAACCACAGACGTCTTCTCGGTGTTCGACGGGGTGTTCAACCGGACGGTCAGCGCAAACCTCGGCATGTCGTATAGCATTTCCAATGTGTTGGCCGAGGCCGGGTTGGCGAACATCATGCGTTGGGTGCCGTTCACCATTGATGAACAGACGCTGCGCAACCGCATCAAGAATAAGATGATCAGGCCGACGACGATTCCCCAGACGCTCGATGAGTTGCAGATCGAGCACGCGATTTCCCGGGAAGCGTTGCGGTTGGCCTTGATCCATCACAAATCGCTGGCCACCGGATTGAAAGGCGTTCAACAGGAGCGCACGATTTCGGACGTGTTCGAGCAACAGACGTCAGGACGCACGCTGATCGACATGCTGAAATTGAATCTCATCGTCGGAAGCGGCGGAATCCTTTCTCACGCTCCACGCCGAATTCAGTCGATGTTGATGATGGTCGATGCCTACGAGCCCTTGGGATTTACCATGCTGTCGGTCGACAGCATTTTCATGATGCCGCACCTGGGCCTGCTCTCGACGATCAATGAGCAAGCCGCGACTGATGTCTTCGTCCGAGACTGCATGATTTATCTCGGGACCTGTATCGCACCAATCGGACAAGGCAAGGAGGGCGACCTCTGCGCCGACTACGAGATTGTGTTCCCAGACGGTCGGATTGTGAGCGATCAGTTGGTGTTTGGCGAACTGAGGCTGTACCCTCTGGAGCCCGGCATGAAAGCCAACATGACGGTACGCCCGGCGAAGCCGGTACATCTGGGGGCAGGAGCTGGGGCGGCCATGACACGCGAGGTCATGGGAGGGGTTGTGGGCTTGTTACTCGACGGTCGAGGCCGTCCATTGCAATTACCCTCCGAGCAGTCTGCACGGGTCGCTGCGTTGAAACGATGGTTCGAAGCTGTCGGGTTGTATCCGACGGCGAACTAAGAGTTGAGAGTTGCCCACTCTCTTTTGAGCACCGAACTCTAAACTCGAAACGACGATGCCTCACAGCTATACTCCAGGACTCGCGGTCGCCGATAGAACCATCGTGAGACGACGGCGATTACTGCCGTTAGAGGGAGTGCTGTTGGTCAAAGACGGCGATCCCGTGACTTCCGATCAGGCCGTGGCCCGCGCTGAACTGCCCGGCAAGGTGTATCCGATCAATCTGGCCAACCAATTGAGCATCGCACCGGATGAGATCACCGATTATCTCGTCAAAAAGCAGGGCGATGCGGTTCAGAAGGACGAGATACTCGCTGAGAATAAACCTTTGATCAAATGGTTTAAAACCCAAATCCGTTCACCAGTGGCGGGAACGATCGAGTCGCTGTCTGCAGTGACCGGTCAAGTCCTGTTGCGCGAACCGCCCCGAGTGCTGAACCTGTTGGCCTATATCGATGGCACAGTCGTCGAGACGATTCCACGGCAAGGAGTCGTGGTTGAGACGGCCTGTAGCTTGGTGCAGGGCATTTTTGGGATCGGCGGTGAAGTCTGGGGCGAACTGGTCCTGGCCGTGACATCTCCGGACGAGCCGCTCTCACCCGCGCACTTGACGCCGGATATGAAGGGCAAGATCGTGGTAGGCGGATCGTTTCTTCCCGCGGAGACCATGGCAAGGGCAAAAGAACTTGGCATCGCCGGCTTGGTTGTCGGCGGGATTCATGATAAGGACCTTCGCGCGCTGCTGGGTTACGATTTGGGCGTTGCGATTACAGGGACGGAACAGGTGGGGTTCACGCTCATTCTGACCGAAGGGTTTGGGACCATTCCGATGGCATCCAAGACGTTTCGATTGCTTTCCATGCATGTTGGTCAGAAGGCCTCGATTTCTGGGTCTACCCAGATCCGTGCGGGAGTGATTCGTCCCGAGATCATCATTCCCCGCTCCGCGGCAACTGGCCAGGCGCCAAGTGACATGCAACGAGCCGGTATTCGGCTGGGGGATGCCGTCCGGATCATTCGCGACCCTCTCTTCGGGACAATCGGCGAAGTGTCCGCGCTGCCGTCCGATCTCAGGAG
>DASTJX010000099.1:0-3742 GCA_035716265.1 Nitrospira sp. | reverse complement strand
GATGAAATTCTCGACGTGGTTAGGGGCGAGATCTGGATATAACTTCAGTTCCATTTCTCCGAACCGAGTCTTGATGATGGCTCTCGGACGAGGGTCCGGAGGCGGCACGGCCACCTTGACGTCGCTCTTCCCCGAGCAGCCGGCAGAGACATTAATAGCCATGATCATAGCGGTGATGAGCATGAGACCGCTTATTTTCGCCACGAACCGTTCCTCCCTGCCCCGCTGACCATGCTACTCGACGACGACGGTCATCTCCGCGCGCTCGTTCGGCAGGTCACGCGCATTTCTCGGCAGATTGACGATTTGGTCGGCCACTTCCATTCCTTTCACGACTTCGCCGAATGCCGTGTATTGCCTGTCCAGAAAGTTGGAATCTTTGACGACGATGAAGAACTGCGAGCCCGCACTGTTGGGGTCGTTACTGCGCGCCATCGAGACAATCCCGCGGCGATGCGGTGTGTCATTGAATTCCGCTTTGAGCTTGTCGCTCGGTCCACCCATTCCATAGGTCTCGGGCTTCTTTGGATCTTTCGTGTTGGGGTCGCCTCCCTGGATCATGAAACCTGGAATCACGCGATGAAAAATCGTTCCGTTGTAGTAGCCTGACTTGGCCAGTTTGATGAAATTTTGAACATGGTTCGGGGCCTTGTCGGGGAAAAATGCGATCTCCATGTCTCCGAACTTAGTCTTGATCACGGCTTTAGACGCTTTGCCCGCGCCCGTCTCGGCGACAAGTGAAGAGGGTCCCTCGAGAGCCCAGGCTGCTGTCATGACGCTCATTGCCATCGCCAGTGTCATCACCACTCTTTGCATGTCTATACCTCCATCATGATTCGTATGTGGCCTTTACCATACCAACCCCGTCGACCGTCAAGGTCCGGCTTCATGCAACGCTTGCTTTGCTGCAGACTGCTCGGCTTCTTTCTTGCTGCGTCCGGTTCCTCTGCCGACGACTTTCCCGTTCATGGCGACTTCAACTTCGAAGATTTTATCGTGATCAGGTCCAGACTCACGAACGACTGTATATGAGGGAAGACTGTCGAAGCGTCGCTGACACCATTCCTGGACCTGCGTCTTGTAATCGTCCTCACCCGGACGATGTTGCTGGGTGACCACTTGCCTCAATTCGGGCTCCAACAATCCGGTCACGACGCGGCGGGATGATTCGAGACCGCCATCGAGATACACGGCGGCGATCAGGGCTTCCAGCGCATCAGCAAGCAGCGAATCCTTGTCGCGCCCTCGGGACAGCTCCTCGCCGCGGCCAAGCCGCAGACAATCCCCCACGTTGAGGCGTCTGGCGACATCAGCCAGCATCGATTCACTGACCAGTCGAGCCTTATGCTTCGACAGGGCGCCTTCGGATGATTGCGGCAGCAACGCCGCGAGTTGCTCACTGACGACAAGCGACAACACGGCGTCCCCGACAAATTCCAGCCGTTCGTTATGTGAGCCTGCTGAGGTCTTCTGTTCGTTGATGAATGACTTGTGCGTCAAGGCCTCTTCAAGCAACACGGCATTGGTGAACCGATAGGCAAGGGCGGTTTGAAGTGAATCCAGCGGCAGAGCCGATGTCATACAAATAGGCAGACGCGCGGGGGCGTGAATCCGTCAGGCTTCGGGCTTTTTGAAGAGCAGGCAGGCATTGACCCCCCCGAATCCGAACGAATTCGAGAGCGCCACATTGACTGTCGCAGGCCTGGCCTTGTGGGGGACATAATCCAGATCGCATTCCGGATCCGGGTTGTCGAGGTTAATGGTCGGCGGGAGAATGCCGTGGTGAATGGCCAGGATGCTGAACACCGCTTCGATGCCGCCGGCGGCGCCAAGCAGGTGCCCTGTCATCGACTTGGTCGAACTCACCGGGATGCGTAAGGCCCGTTCACCGAAGACCTGCTTGATCGCCTTGGTCTCGATGACATCCGCCATTGTCGATGTGCCGTGGGCATTGATATAACCCACCTGATCTTTCTCAATATCGGCATCGGCCAGCGCCAATTCCATACACCGCACGGCGCCCTCACCTTCTTCAGAAGGAGCGGTGATATGATAGGCATCGCTGTTCATGCCGTAACCTATCAACTCGGCATAAATGCGGACGCCCCGCCGACGAGCATGTTCCAGCTCTTCCACGACGATGACGCCGGCGCCTTCTCCGAGCACGAATCCGTCACGGTCTGTATCGAACGGACGACTGGCTTTCGTCGGCTCATCATTTCGGAATGAGAGCGCTTTTGACGCGGCAAACCCCGCGACGCCAAGCGTAGTGATCGCGGCCTCTGCGCCGCCAGCCACCATCACATCCGCGTCGCCGCGCTGTATGAGTCGGAACGCATCGCCGATGCAATGATTCCCTGTCGCGCACGCCGTGACCGCACAGGAATTGGGTCCTTTCGCACCCAACCGGATCGCCACCTGTCCGGAGGCGAGGTTGATGATCGTCATCGGGATAAAAAAAGGCGAAACCCGGCCAGGCCCCTTGTCCTTAAGGACTGTATGATAGTGCTCGATAGATCCCAGCCCGCCGATACCCGAGCCGATATAGACCCCGACTCTCGTCGCCTCTTCCGGGCAAACTTTTAATGCGGCATCATCCACGGCCAATTGGGCTGCGCCCACCGCATAGTGGATGAAGGCATCCATTTTCTTGATTTCTTTTTTCTCGATGAATTGCGCGGGATCGAAATCTTTGACTTCACCGGCGATTTGCGCGTCATAGCCGGTGGGATCGAACTTGGTGATCCGGCCGATGCCGGACTGGCCGGCGCAGATCGCTTTCCAGGTTTTGTCGACGCCGGTGCCGAGGGGGGTGATCAGCCCGAGACCGGTGACGACAACGCGTCTCTTCCCACGGTCGCTCTTCACGTTTAACCTTTAAGATTTTTCCTTGATGTAGTCCAAGGCTTTGCCGACGGTCAGAATCTTTTCTGCATCCTCGTCCGGAATTTCAATTCCAAATTCCTCTTCCAGCGCCATGACGAGTTCGACGGTATCCAGTGAATCGGCGCCCAGGTCTTCAACGAAGCTGGCTTCCGACGTCACTTCATCTTCCTCGACTCCGAGTTGCTCGGCGATGATTTTCTTCACCCGTTCATCTACTGTAGCCATAAACGTGCAATCCTCCTTCCAGATCCTGTCGGTTCCTCTACTGTCTCATGCGCCGCGGGACGTTGTCCGCCGTATGTGGGTGTGTCGGCCAAGCTCATCGGCGAAGGTATCAGGACATGAGCATGCCGCCGTTCACATGTAGTACATGCCCCGTAATATAGGCCGCGTCCTCAGAGACTAGAAAGCGCACGGCGTTCGCAATGTCCGCCGGAGTGCCGAGGCGGGCAAGAGGAATTTGCTTTTGCAGCGCCTCCTTAACTTCCGAAGACAACCCCTGCGTCATCGCCGTGTCGATGAACCCGGGAGCCACTGCATTGACGGTGACATTCCGGCTGGCGTATTCTCGCGCCGCCGTCTTTGTAAAGCCGATCACGGCGGCCTTGGACGCCGCGTAATTTGCCTGTCCCACGTTTCCCATCGCGCCGACGATAGAGGCAATATTCACTATTCGACCATAACGCTGTTTGGTCATGGGCTGCAAGACCGCTTTGGTGCAGTGAAATGTGCCGTTCAAATTGACCTGAAGCACCAGATTCCAATCTTCTTCCTTCATCCGCAGTAGCAGCCCATCACGGGTAATGCCCGCATTGTTTACCAGTATGTCGATTTTCCCCCACTGCTTTAGCACCTG
>DASTJX010000098.1:0-3745 GCA_035716265.1 Nitrospira sp. | reverse complement strand
GTACTCCGAGTTTCTTCACGCCTGATCACCGCCGCGCGGCGAGCTGAGTATGGCACCGCCCGACCGGTATTTGAGTGGGAGATCGAAGCCTGCGAAGACGAGACGGTGTTACAACCTTTCGTGGACCCGGAGGGCTCAATCATCGTGTGTTCGGGCGCATTCCGTATTGCTGAGACAGAGGCAGGCCTTGCGGCCCTCCTCAGCCATGAGCTCGCTCATGCCTTGAGGCACTGCACCTCTGCGGCTCCGGAACTCTGCCGCAGATCAGATACACGTGATGCAACGCCGTTTACCATCGGGCAGGAGATCGAAGCGGACGGAATTGGCATGAACCTGATGGCTGATGCAGGGTATGACCCGTCGGAACTGTTGCTCATCTGGGAGCGCATGAAAAAGAGTCACCGAGAACGAGGAGACGCGGTCCTTGTGCACGTCACCTACGACCGCCGGATGGATCACATCAAAGGTAAACTACCAGACGCGCTTCGGGTGTACGCAGGAACGCACCGGGCGCCTCAGCGGAGTTTGCCGAATCGATAACAAACAACGTTATCGAATAACAATGTAAATCTCTAGAGTGAAGAGAATCCAAACAGAGAGATCCGGGAGCGTTACTTTTCAGGCAGCCGGCAACGTAACCGTATATTTCCCGGCCCGATTCGAGAAAAGACGCAGTTCGCCGGTCCGACTCAAGCGATCGACTTC
This sequence comes from Nitrospira sp., assembly GCA_035716265.1. GTDB lineage: Bacteria > Nitrospirota > Nitrospiria > Nitrospirales > Nitrospiraceae > Nitrospira_C. The sequence goes on along the minus strand of DASTJX010000098.1, from coordinate 3,040 downwards.
CAGAAAGACCTGATTCCACGTGTATGACGAGCACGCCTCTACCAGATCTTCCATATCACAGGCCTGTCTGTGTTTGACCATCTGGACAATCTTGCCGGCAATCTCGGAAGTCATACCGGTATATTCCGCGGTGAAAAAAGGAGCGGGTGCCGTTGCCGTCTGGTTCATCTTCTCCTCCTTTCGTCGATGGGACACATGGGCCAAGCAGGACCGTACGCCGAGTCCTTTGAGGAACATACTAGGTAGTACCCTAGTTTAATCTCAATAGAACTTTGAACTTTCCTCCGTCAGGATTTCTATACTTGCCCGGGGAAACGTTGCAGCAGTGACGCGTTGCGCTGGAGTTCATCTTGGGTTCTACCCAGTTGGCCCTCCACGGGCTGCCACATAGAGTGTGGGAGCACGGAGTGGGGATGGGATCAATGAACAGCACTCGACGCCAAGCCAAGACGGATGAGCTCGATCTCGAGCAAGAGCCGCGAGTACACGTAGGCTGCCGACTGTGCGGGTCCAGTCGTAGTCGTCTCGTGTGCTCTCCAGAAGATATTGCCACGCAGCAGAGATTTCTCGAGCGTTTCTATCGCTCTCGCTGGTCTCAGCGCAATGCAGCCACCGCCACAGATCGCGTGAATTTCACCCAGGATTATGCAACCGCCATCGTGGCATGCAGAGACTGCGGGCTCCTCTACCGAAACCCGCGCCCCCGCGCAGATGCAGTCACTCAGGCGTATGAAACAGAAGCCTACGACGAGACCTATTTGCAGGCAGAGTTCATGGTTCAGCGAGCTTGGGCCCGCGGCAAAGCAGACATCCTGGCGCGGCACCTTCACAAGGCTGTGCGCAGGGGTAGACCCCGCGTCTTGGAAATCGGCAGCTTTGTCGGTGGCTTCCTGCTTGAAGGGCAGCAGCGAGGTTGGGACATGCTTGGTGTGGATCCGGGTCATGACGTCGCCTCATTTTGCCGTCGGCATGGGCTCCCGGTGTTCCAAGGAACGCTCGAAGAGGCACAACTTCCTCCGGCCTCATTCGACGCAGTCGCAATCTGGAACACATTCGACCAGCTCCCCGACCCCAGGAAACTCCTCGAACAGTTGTTGCCGTTGATGCGCAATGGCGGCCTGCTCGTGGTCCGGGTGCCCAACGGTGCATGTTTCGAGTGGGGTATGGCCATGCGGGATCGTCTGCCGAAACTATTTCGACGACCGCTGGAAATAGCAATGGCCTGTAACAATCTCCTGACATTTCCTTATCTGTACGGGTACGCTGCGGATCAGCTTGAACAACTCACCAAGCCGTTCGGGTTCCGGTTGTTGGCCTGCCATGCCGATCAGATTATTTCCACCCCACCGGGACATTTGCGACGGTGGGCCGTTTGGGAAGAGCGGACGGTGAAGACCTTCTGCAGCATGCTCGCAGCTCTCTGGCCGGACAATCGGTCGCTTCGCTTCCGTTCCGCGCCTTGGCTGGACTGCATTTTTGAAAGGGCTTGCACTGATGAAGAGCGTCCGGCACCTGAGAAGTTAGGCCTAGGGGTTATCCCAGTGTACTCACCCCTGGTCTTCGAGGACACTGGCCTAGATTGTCCGGTTAATCGGTGGGATGGGAAAGGAGGCTTCACATGAAAGCGACCGTTGAGAAGACTCCCTTTAGGTCTTTACTGGTTTCGAAACTGTTCAGCTCTGGCACCCTCCGTCGTGCCGGCGCCAAACAGCAGCCGGCACGGTCGGGTCGAGGTGTAGATTCATGGCTGGTTTTCAATCTGACCCGGATGAGCAGCCCCGGACTCGGGCGTGACAAATGAAGGACGACGAGCGGTCTTCACCCTCCTGGGAGGCACCACTGTCCGAGTTTGCGTCGACATGGCGATCCGCATATCCGTGATGGCTCCGCAATTGATGCAACGATAGCCGCTGCAGTGAAAAGGTCCGTCGAAGTAATCGAACACTTTGAAACCTCCGCATCGCTCGCAACTCATGCTCGCATCTCCTTGGATAGAGGTGGTTGTCAGGCGGCGTCGGTTTCCGCCCTTCCGTTGCCAGTTGTTAGAAGCACAAAGGCTGCCAGACGTGAAATGTCTTCTACTAGGTTGAAAATATGAGGAGAATTCTATTGAGGCACGGTCTGAGGCGGCGGAAGCAGAGCGAGTCACGGGACAAGTTGTCCCAGGCGAGACAGGAACATGATTGACGAGTACCCGGAACGAGTTCTCGACAAACCCGGCAGATTTGTAGTCACGATTGCGCTCCTCCTCATCGTGTCAGTGGCGACGTTCGCCGCCGACCGGCTCTTGCCGCTCGGCGTGGCGGTGTGGATGCTGTATCTGGTTCCCGTCGTGCTCACGACCCAGTTACTGCCGCAGTACACCGGGCTCGCATTGGCCATCAGCAGCGGCCTCCTTCTTGTAGGCGTGCTTGATTCAAAGGAGGGGATTTCATACGAATTGGCGCTGATCAACCGCGGCTTGGGCCTCATCGTCCTGCTCTTCACGGGGCTGTTTCTCCTTCAGCACCGTCGGATGGCGGAAGCGTTACGGGAGAGCGAAGGACGCTACCGCCTGCTTCTCGAGCAGCACGGCCGCGCTCGAGCAGAAGCGGCGCTGCACGAGGTGCAAGAGCGCTTCACGAGCATCTTCAGGTCATCACATGATGCCATCGCCTACGCCACGTTCGACGGCAGACTTCTCGAGGTGAATGACGCGTTTGTGCGCTTATCCGGTCGTTCACGGGAGGCCTTGCTGAGCCCGGAGCCGCCTATCTCGCTCTGGGCGTCTCTCGGATTGCCGCTGGAGCAATTCCAGGAGCTCCGTGCAACCGGTAAGCCCCTGGCCTATGAGACCATCTCCCGTCAGGAGGGACTGTCCGCTGAATGGCTGAATGTCCATGCATTCGCCGTCAGGGGGTCCGATGGCGCCATTTCCGGGCTGGCAGTCGTCATCCGGAATATCAGCGACCGGAAACAGACTGAAGCTGAACTGCGAAGTGCGAGCGAAGAACTACGCGCAAAGAATGAAGCGCTTGCCCGCACGAATGAACTGCTGTCT
>DASTJX010000097.1:0-4801 GCA_035716265.1 Nitrospira sp. | reverse complement strand
CGACAGCATCGGTTGTCGAAAATCTCGGTCGTGCCAATCCGGCCGTGCGGTTGCTTCGACTGCCAAGGTGTCGGGGCAAGGGGGCGGCGGTGCGACATGGAATGCAATCAGCAGTTGGTTCTCTGCAATTGTTCGCCGACGCTGACGGAGCGACGCCCATAGAGGAGTTCGCTCGGCTGGAGAGCGCCCTCGTCGATGATGTGGATATGGCGATCGGCTCTCGAGCGCTGGCCTCGCGACACCCCGACTTTACCGTCGAGGCCCGTTTCCATCGAACCCTGCTTGGCATGCTGTTCAATGCCGCAGTGCGTCGCAGCGGCATTCGAGGGATCTCAGACACGCAGTGCGGGTTCAAGCTGTTTCGCCGGGTCATTGCACAAGACTTGTTCTCCCACGCCTCGATCGATGGCTTTGGATTCGATCTCGAAGTGTTATACGTGGCTCAACAGCGGGGTTATCGCATCGCCGAGGTGCCAGTGAACTGGTCTGATCAGCCAGGTTCAAAGGTTCGTGTGTTCAAAGACGGTGTCGCCATGCTGCGCGACCTTGTCAGGATCAAACGCAATGATCATTGTGGGCGTTATAGCCCTGAGCCGAACTCGAGCGGATGGGGGAATGTCAGCGCGGAACGCTTGAGGATTCCAGTTCGATAGGCAACAGCCGATAAATCGCAACCTTTTCGTCTGCATAGAGTCGCGTCCAACCAAGCCCCCTGGACAACGCTCCGTCCAACTGCGTCTGTCTCCTTACCATGGCCCAGTCGATCGAATATTTTGTAAGTATGGTGAGATCCGGTTCGGCTCCGTTCAATGCCATGTAGTCCGGAAATATATGGCGCTCTCCACGGCGCCAGGCAGGCATCCGGCCGTCAATAAAGATTCGGGTCTCAGGTAGCCACCAGAGTAAGAATCCTCCATAGGCGTAATCATTGTAGAGACGCCTGCCTAACAAATCCCGGTTCATCCGTATCCATTCAACCGCTTCGATGGGATAAGAAGTGCTTCGGAAATACTCTGCCGGTCTGGTACCCGAAAAGGCGACTTGTTGCAGATGATCAGCGCCTAACCAGAATAGAATGGCGCCGAGTGCGACCGCCGCGGCCAGGCTGCCCTGCCGCGCAGCCAGACGACGGCCCGGCCAGCGACGCTCGAGTGTGTGGAAACCTTGAGCCACAACGTCGGCACAAGTCGAGACGCTGCAAATGAGAAAAAATGGAATATTTCGCATGTGCCGGATCGAGAGCGCGAGGAACACGCCGCCGATCACCCATCGGACCGGTTCAGTCCGCCGGTACCAAAGCATCATAGACAACGTGAGGCCTGCAAGATAGACCGCATACCTGCGCCCGGCTACGCCGCTCAACGACAGGGGCTGCCACTCCTGCAGGGTCTCGAGCATGAACCGATCCGACAACGAATCCACAATCTCAGCGTGCAAGCGCCATCCGTAGGGGTTGATCAACGTGAGACCGGCCGAGAGCATTGTGAGCAAGGTGAGTCGCTTGAGATCATCCCACGATAACAGCGGCTCATCATACTTACGAGCCAAGACGATGCGGCGTTCGGACAACCATCTGAGTATTGCGGTCGTGACGATGATCAGTCCCAAGACCATAAGCCCTGCCAAAAAGCCACCATGGAGATTCGCCCAGCCGAGAAACAACGGCAGGATCCACCATCGGGCAGAAGGGACTCCGTCCTGCCAACGTTGGAGCAGGAACAAGAGCACAGCCAAGCCGAGCAGCGTCACCAGTTGCGTTCGTGCTCCCAGATAGGGCAATGCCACCCAGAGAGACATGACGCAGGCGAGTCGACGGAAGGCGACCGCGGCACGCGACGTTGCGCTGCCTATCAGCCACGCGCTGGTCGTGACGCACGCAAACAATATGATGATGCCAAGGCCTCCACCAAGCGAATAGGTGGCTCCAATGACCACGTCGGTCAACCAGGCATGTTCAACCCATGGCCAATCCGGCATCGTATGAGAATAGGGGTCGCTGTGGGGCAGCGAGAATCCGCTGTGCAGAAGGTCCAGGCCGGTCCGGAGATGCCAGCCGAAATCGGGCTCCGTCAGCGGTTGCAGGGCAAAATTTACGATCACCATGAGGAGGAGGAAATGGAGCACGGGGGTATGGAAGGACTGACGAGGGACGGCTGCAGTGTAAGGGTCGTCGTGAGCCGCGTGTCTCTGATTCACCATGGCTGGCTCATCGTACCCTCACCGCTCAGCCGTATTCGTTGGCCGCCTCGCCAATAAATTTTCCATGACCAGCCAGTCGACTTCTGTGCGGAGAAAGCAGGCCACCGCGTCATCGGGCGTACACACGATCGGCTCGTTCACATTGAACGACGTATTCAATAAAACCGGCACACCCGTCTTGTCTGCAAAGGCTTCGAGCAGGCGACGGTACCGGGGATTGGAGTCGCCATCGACGGTGTGCACGCGCGCGCTGCCATCCACGTGGACGACCGCCGGGATGACTCCTTTCATTGCGGAGCGGACAGGCGCCGTGCACAGCATGAACGGGGAAGGCCCCGGCAAGTCAAAAAACTCGGCCGCCCGTTCTTCCAGCACGGAAGGCGCAAAAGGCCGAAACGGTTCCCGTAATTTCACTTTAAGATTGACCAGCGCCCGCATGTCTTCGCGGCGAGGATCCGCCAAGAGGCTTCTGTGCCCCAACGCACGTGGGCCCCATTCCATCCGCCCCTGGAACCAAAAGATCAACCGCCCGGCGGCCAACTCTCCGGCGACCTTCTCACACAGCGGGGAATCGGCGAGCCGTTCCACGATGAGCCCGGCGCCCTGAAGGGCGGCCCGGCAAGCGTCTTCTGAAAATTGCGGTCCCCATGAGGCTGTTCGCATGACCGGCCGATCAACGTCATGACCCTTCCGGTGCGTGAGCCACAAGGCCGCGCCAAGCGCCGCCCCCGAGTCGCCTGCCGCCGGAGGAACGAACATGTCCTGAAACCCGGCCTCTCGCCAAATGCGACTATTGGCGACGCAGTTGTAGGCCACCCCGCCGGCCAGGCACAACTGTTTTTCCTTCGTCAAGGCTTTCACGTGTCGAGCCAAGTGAAGCAGCACCTCCTCCAACACTAGCTGAGCACTGGCGGCGAAGTCTTGATGACGTTGTGTGACCGCTTCATCGGGGTGTCGCGCCGCACCAAAGAGGCGCAAGAACTCCGATGAAAAGACCCGCCGGCGCGCGAGATGAAAATCCAACAGATGCGTGTTCAGACGGAACTCTCCGCCCGGTAACACGCGCAGCACCTTTGTTCGCAGGACCGGTGCAAGGCGTGGCTCTCCATAGGCCGCCAATCCCATCACGATGTATTCGTCGAAGTCCGGTTTAAACCCGAGATAGGCCGTGACCGCAGCATAAAATTGGCCCAGCGAGTGAGGAAGCAGGATGCGATTGAGGACGCGGATTTGATGACGGTCTGCTTGTCCAAGCATCGTGGTGTGCGATTCGGAGGCTCCGTCGACGACCAGGACTGCAGCACGCTCAAACGGCGATACCAGCATGGCGCTGGCCGCATGGCAGAGATGATGATCAAGGAAGACTGGAGCCGGACATGGCGTGCCGTCGACGAGGCGTGAGAGAGAGGACCGTAACAGCGCGAGTTCCGTCCATTCATGCGTCAGACGCTCCAGACTCCTGGCGCCTTTCGCCATGAAGAGCTGCGGAGACCTAAGCATGGAGCCGATGACGAGCGCAGCACGTCGGCCGATCTGCCAATATTTCCAGGGGACGGCGATGGCGTCGACGTCCGCAAGCCGAATGCCGGCGGTTTGCAGGCAGAATCGAATCGCATGAACCGGTAACGCCGTGACATGCTTGACCCGAACAAACCGTTCCTCCTCCGCGGCAGCGACGATTTGGCCATTTTCGACCAAGGCAGCCGCCGCATCGCGCATGTTCGACAACCCGAGGATGCGCATGGCGCGGTAGAATAAAGCAGCCGGACGGACGTGACAAGTTGCTTTCAGACATTGATTCCGGTACGGTGGGCCACGTCCATGCTCACGAGTCTGCGTCCTTATCCGGACAGGTTCACGATTAGATTTCTCTGTACGAGTGCCCGCCGCATCGCTCTCATCTTCATCCTAGCGGTATTTGCATGTACGAAGCAGGAGCTTCCTGACCTCGGACCACGCCTGCCACAGACGGCAGCCATGGAGTTCTCGCCATCGTTGCTCGAGTCCAAGGGGGAATATACCGACAATTGCGGCCATCTTCAGATCGTGGATATCGGCAGCACGCTCCAAGACGTGCTACTGGATGCCGCCAATCGCACGTTCACGTCCGTCGTCCGGCCCGGCTCCGGAGCCAAGCCTGACGTCGTGGTACGCGTGAATCTCGTTCAATCCACTTTCAAACTGCGGATGGACGGTGTGTATGATCGGGCTGAGACCGAGATTCAGCTTGGTGGTCTCGTGTCCTATGTCGATCAGGCCGGCACGGCGCTTGGAGAACAGGATGTACAAGTGGTCCAGAAAGGGCGAGTCCGGATTATGCCGGTCCAAAAAAACTGCGACTACCTCTTGGACAGTTTTATCCAGGACGCCGTCCGCGAGTTTGCCAATAAATTTTCAGTCGCCACCAGGGCCAAACTCGGTACCTCCAGCGCACCCCTCGCCGCCGCCGCTCCAGCCGCGATACCCGTTCCGGTACCGGCACGCCCTCTCGCGTCCGGCGTGGCGCCTCTTTCGTTCAAGGCCACCGTGTTGGACGATAACAGCAATCTGGTATTCGAAGGCGGAGAACGGATACGCGTTCGCGTCGATGTGGTGAATACGG
>DASTJX010000096.1:0-4622 GCA_035716265.1 Nitrospira sp. | reverse complement strand
GGCCTGGGATGTTGATCGGATTTGCGATCCTTGACTGTTTTTGCTACGATGCCTGCTGTTCAACACGCTGGACCTCGTGTTGGAGATTGATTCGAGTAGGTCTGTCACCGATGTTGTTGGATCCGGGAGAGTGTTCGGAAGCCAGACCAAGGTCGCCCAGGTCTCTTCGCGCCTTCGGCCCGCTACTTCCTATCGACCCATCTCGCGTCTGAGACAATGTCACATTTCAAGGAGAATCCCGATGGGATCAAAACTATATGTAGGCGGGTTGCCTTACTCTGCCACTGAATCGCAGTTGAACGACTTGTTCGCCCAGCACGGCACAGTCGCGTCAGCGCGTATCATCACTGACAAATTCACTGGACAGTCGCGAGGGTTTGGCTTCGTCGAGATGTCCAGCCAGGAGGAGGCCCAAGCGGCGATCTCGGCCGTTAACGGAACTCAGATGGAAGGTCGGACGCTCACGGTCAATGAGGCGAAGCCGCAAGAACCACGTTCCGGCGGCGGACGCTTTGGCGGTGGGGGCGGTGGCCGTGGCAGCGAGAGCCGCGGGCGCAGCCGATTCTGATCGCACAGGATCTCTGATATGGGCGGCGGGGCCTCTGCCCAGCAGACGGCCCCCCGCTCTTCGCATACACGACTGACAGGCGTGATATCCCTCTCCCAACGACCGGTTTCCATCACTAGATCTTGCCACAGTATCTGGACGCGTATACTCTTCGGAGTCATCACGGTCAGTGCCGTTATCATCGTGCCCGGATTTGGATATGTGTACGGCTACACCGCCCTTGATTGGTTTCTCTTCTTCAGCCTCTACATCGTGACCGGTCTCGGAATCACAGTGGGATATCATCGGTTTGCCGCGCATCGCAGCTTTGATTGTCCTGCCGGGGTCAAGGTCCTCTTGCTGATCGCGGGGGGATGGGCGCTCCAAAATAGCGTGCTCAAGTGGGCTGCAGACCATCTTCGTCATCACGCTCAATGTGACCAGCCTGAAGACCCGTACAACGCCCAACGTGGGTTTTGGCACAGCCACTGCGGATGGCTATTCGCCCCGGACCGCTATAGCGATGAACGGTATGCCTCACGCCTCAGGCGGGATCCGATCATCATGTGGCAGTCTCGAAATTATGTGCCGATTGTCCTTTCGGGCCTCCTGTTTCCCTTCGTCATTGGCCTCCTCGTACACGGTTGGATGGGCGCCGTCAGCTGCTTTCTCCTGGCCGGCGTGGGACGCACCTTTGCGGTTTTAAATTCCACTTTTTGCATCAATTCCCTCTGTCACTTATGGGGCGATCAGCCTCATGGCCAATCGAATTCTAGCCGCAATAATTGGCTGGTCTCGCTGGTAACGTTTGGTGAGGGATATCATAATTATCATCACACCTACCCCAGCGATTATCGCAATGGCCCACGCTGGTATAACTTCGATCCATCCAAGTGGCTGATTTACGGTCTTTACAGGCTGGGCCTGGCACGATCCCTCCGGACCGCATCGAATGGATAGTGCGGTGTGTCCTTAGCCAAAGATGTTCTGGCTGGCCGACTCACCGCTCGAGCATTCACTTGACTTTACTTGCCCTCCATCAATTTGAGTCGTTGACTGCCGGTATCCCGGCCGCAGGGTACTGAGAGTCGCTCGGTCAGCAATCGTGCCCCGTCGACGCGACACCCGACACTCCTCAGCGTTCCTTCCGCCTTGTTCGGAACCCCCGACGTTCCCATTCCAGCGCCTGCACTTCTGCTGCGGCACGAAGCCCGCTTTCAACCGCCCCGTTCATATAGCCCTGCCACCGGAGACTGGTATGTTCTCCAGCGAACATGATCCGACCATGAGAATAGGCCAACCATGCACGAAGCTTCGGATCATACCCAGGCCCGAACACCGCATAACCTCCCCCAGCCCAGGGATCCTTTTCCCACGAAACCGAGTAGGCGCCGAGTAATCTGGCCTTAGTGCTCCCCAGCCATCCAAGCCGCTTTGCCAGTCCGGTCGGCCCTTCTTCCGACAGCACGTCTTGCGTATAGGCGCTGGCCGATCCCCCAGCCATAAGGGAAAGTATTCCGGGTCGAGTTCCTTGTTCTTCGTTGCCGTCCCACAACGACCCCGTCGGCAAATCCGTTCCATATGCTAGCGGTCTTCCTCGACTGCGCCAGAATCGGCGGTCGAACTGCATGAGTGTCTTTGTAACAGCTCCGTATTGCAAATTTTTGATCGCTGCGCTCTGCGAAGCCGGTAGTGTCGGTCGAAAATCCATCGAGGACAGCACGCTGGCAGGCACGCTGAGGACGACGTAATCGGCCCTGACCTGCCGCACTTCTCCGCTTGCATTGCGAACCGTGAGACGTACTTGCTCCTTGTTCTGAGACAAGGCCGTCACCTCATGTCGAAGCTGCACGCAGCCGCGGAGCATTTGGCCAAGCCTGTTCGGCAGGCAATCATTGCCGCCCATGATGCGATACATGCGGCCGCTCCCCGGTGTGCCGGCGGCGAGCTGTTCCACGAGCGAGAGCAGCGAGAGCTCTTTCGGATCTGCCAGGAAGAAGCCCCGTAAACCGACCAGCATCCGTTGGACCCCAGAATTGAGCGCGGACTGTCTCATCCAGTCGGCGACGGAAATCGCGCTCAATTGCCTTGCCACAACCCCATCCCAGCGTTGCTCACATAGTTGATAACTCCGGACCAGGGGGTCCAGCGCGTCAGCCAGCTGCTTCCACAGACGCTGGCTGCGTCCCATCACCTGCACTTTTCCCGGAGAGTGTCCCCGTACAAAGGCAAAGCCCCTTCGCAAGATTGGCACGAGTGTGAGACCACATATTCGCACCAGGCTGCAGAGTTCGGTGTGTTCCTCGTCGATGAGGTCGCCGCCCGCCTCAGCGCTCTGGCCGTTGGCGAATCCGTCTCGGATCGTCAAGACGCGCCCGCCCACTCGGTCGCGCCCCTCGAAAACGGTCACGGAAGCGCCGCGCTGCCGTAATTGTACTGCGGCCGACAGGCCCGACAAACCGGCGCCGACGATTGCTATCGAGCGTCCCCTGAGAACGGGGTCACGAACCATATCTTTGTTCCCTGAGAACAACATGGTTAGCGGGGCGGCGCCCTTGTCTCCTCTGACAGTATGACAGATCGGCCGGAACGAAGCCGGCAGGACAACTCGAGAGGGTTCTTGAGCCACGTCTGTATGTACGGCATTGCTTCTCGGAGCTGAGAGATGCTTGGAGTATGAGTCGAATGACACAAAGCCTGACACGAATGCGACACAGTCTAGAGCTCGATGAAGACTAGGAACGGCCATCGAGACGTTCCGATCTGATGTCGGTCACCAGAAGCAACCTGGGAATTCCTTGCCTAACATAGCGAACTCATTGATAAACTATTCAGTCTGCCCCGAAATCCACACTTCGGTGAGGCGGGAAGTCATCGTGATAGAACGTGGCATCGACATTGCTTCGTATCACACATGGGCGCCAAACATCATACTTAGGAGGTTTCATGGGACGCGACATGACCGAGCATGGATGCAAACCAGAGGCTCCCGGAGTATCTGCCATGGCCGACCAAGGCCGTTCCCTGACTTATGATGAGGCCAAGGCGGCTGAAGCGGCCTTTCGCGGTGAACCCTTCAATCCAGCCTGGTCCGCTAAAGCTGCGCACGTCTACGGAGGCATTCTAGCGGCGATGGCAAAACAGAAGACGAAAACTGCAGCGCAAAGCGAGCGCGATCTGGAATATGTCCGGAGTTAGTACGACACCCTGGTCGTGCCATGATGGGGAGGGTCCCGAAGGCTGAGGACGCTGTGTTCTACATTACGACTCATGATGCTATCGTCAATCGCCATCGGGCAATCGGACATGAGTGAACCATGAACCGTCCGCGCAGAGGGGTGATGACACCTTGCATGCACCGTACTTCGACGGATACGTCGCTGAGCGCTACAGCGATACTACATCACAGTAGTTTACTGGACGGTAGGAGGCAGACCCCATAAGGAATCGTTAGAGCCCGGGCCCCGTCTAAGGTCATACGCACGAGGTGCGCATGGAATTGTCGGATTCTATTGGCGACTCCGGTAGAGTGCAGATGGCTGGATGGACGAGACAACTGCTTGTCATGATGGAGACTTGCCTGCTTCCACTTAGCGGAACACTTCTCACGCTCCGCCTGCCAGTAAGCCAACCTTCGTCTCGGTTCGGAAGCCCGTCGATGGCATTAACGCACCACCCGAGGCCTTCGACACCATTTCTGAACTTCAAGCTCCTCTTCTATTGAATGGCCGTTCCACGCCAATGACCATCTCAATACCGCCCTCCACTACCTGTTGTCACATAGGGCCGCATTCCTCGGGCATTTCTCTGTAAGGCACCATACGCGCCAAAGAGCTCACCGTATCTCTATGGATACGCGGTATATAGTATCTAGGCCATCGATCTGGCTATCGAGTAACTGACACACGGGTCTCAGCCGCCGCCTCGCTGGGGGTGTTGGGTCTGCGGGCTCAAGGACTCGGCGTATGGTTAGCAAATTGACCGCTGAATGGGGCCGGTAATGGCTGTGAATGGCAAATCGAGGCCTGCACGAGACGCCAACTAGGGTGGGAAGTTGTCGCTGCTAGGAGCATTG
>DASTJX010000095.1:0-2237 GCA_035716265.1 Nitrospira sp. | reverse complement strand
CCGGCACCGCCGGGGGCGGCATCGTCACGGTAACGGCCAATGGCGCCATGCAGATTGTGAGCGTCACGCTGGACCCCGAGGTCGTCAAATCCGGAGATATTGAGATGCTGCAAGACCTCGTCGTCGCGGCCACCAACGATGCGCTGCGCAAAGCCCATGAGATGATGGCAGAGGAGATGAAGTCAGTGACTGGGGGCCTCAAGATTCCAGGGCTGTTCTAGGGCTCCGGCAGTCCGGCAGGAGACGATTTTCGGTGAGCATCGATCAACAAGGGCTGCTCGCCCGCCTGGCACGAGAGCTGGTGCGCCTGCCGGGCATCGGTCAGAAGAGCGCCCAACGGTTGGCCTTTCATCTCCTGAAGGCGGAACGGGAAGACGCATTGCGGCTCGCGGACGCCATCCGGGCAGTGAAAGACGGCGTGTCGTTTTGCACAGAATGTAAGAATATCGCAGAAGGCGATCTGTGCGAATTTTGCCGTGATCCGAAACGTGATCGTTCGAAGATCCTGGTCGTCGAGGAACCGAGTCCCCTCTATGCCATCGAGCGAGCAGGGGGATACCGCGGCCTGTATCATGTCTTGCTCGGTGTGCTCTCCCCCCTGGACGGCGTGGGTCCTTCGGATATCCGCGCCGAAGACCTGGTGCGTCGCGTGACCGCTGGAGGTGTGACGGAGGTTATCCTGGCCACCAACCCGACGATCGAGGGAGAAGCGACGGCCATCTACCTAACCAAGCTGCTCAAGCCCCTCAACGTGCGCGTGTCGCGCATCGCCTATGGCATTCCGGTCGGCATGGACATCGAATATGCCGATGAGGTGACGCTCGTCAAATCAATCGAGGGCCGACGGGACCTGTGAGCCGATGGCCGCTTCCTCCCATTGACCGCGGAACTTTTCGGCTGCTATAGTTTCAAATCCTGGGAGGCGCTTCGCGCATGAAGAACGGCCAGCCAGCCCCGCGACGCTCAGCCGGTTCCGAATCCAAGACCCGCAGGCCCGCGGCCGTGGCGGTCAAGAACGGCACCGACAAATATGCCGATATCCAGGAAGACCTCGAACGCCAGCGTGCCACCATCCTGCGTGAAGTCGAAGAGGTGCTGACAAACCGGAAGGGCACGGAGCTCTTCCCGGATGTCAGTGATCAAGCCTCCGCGGAAACCGATCAAAACTTTTCGCTACGCATCCGGGAACGCGAGCAGCGGCTGCTCAAGAAGATCGACGAGGCCTTGGGGCGACTGGCGAACCATACCTATGGCATCTGCGAGAGTTGCGGGAGTGAGATTCCGTATAAAAGACTGAAAGCCAGGCCCGTCACGACCTTGTGTATCGAGTGCAAGACCCGTCAGGAAGAACAAGAGAAATCCCGCCGATAGTTCGCACCTCCGTTTTCTCTGAGTTTCGTGTGTGTCCTCCCACCGTGCTGACTACCAGCACCGGGCCAACCCCGGCGGAAAGAGCCCTCTGCCGCCGTCCATGACCAGGCTTCCTCCGTGGCACTAGCGATTCAGTTCCTTCACCCGCTGTTTCGCCAGCAGCGCACGTTCCTCCTCCTCGGGAATCCCGTCCACGAGCGCAATAAACGTCTCGTATTCCGTGATCGCGCGTTTACGGTCTGTGGGCTCGAGGAGTTGGGCCAGATTGTACCGGGCAATCGCGTAATTGGGACGGAGGGTCACGGCTTTCTCGAAGGAGGCACGCGCCTGCTTCTCTTCGCCCAGCGCCTTTTGGACCGTTCCCAGATTGTTCAAGAATTCTGGGCTATTGGGGCGAATGGAAAGCGATTTTAGTAATTCGGCCTTAGCTTTTTCCCTTTGCCCAGCGGCATCCCACGCCAAGCCCAACCTATGGTGCAGTTCGGCCTGCCATGTCTCATTGGCGAACCCTTCGACACTGGCCTTTTGATAGGCATCGAGTGCCACGGCATCGTTCCGTGAGCCGCAGTAAGCGAGCTGCGCCGTCTGCCCCCGAGCAAATTGCTGCAGGGCTGTAAACGACTCTTTATCCTCAGCGCCCTGTGAATCGATTCGGTTCGTCGTGTCTCCGTCGTCTTTTTGCCTGAGGCGATCCAAGAAGTCCTTCCGATAGGGAGAAAACAACTGGACGTAGGGGTCTACCGTAAAGGAGGCCTCGAGCAACGCTGGGTTGTCCAAATCACCCAACACCAAGTACTGCGTGGTCGATTTCTCATCACCGGTTTGATACAGGGCACTGGCGTCCATGCTACCGCGGTCGGCCAGTC
>DASTJX010000094.1:0-3112 GCA_035716265.1 Nitrospira sp. | reverse complement strand
AAGCGCGAAGCACATGTGTTGGTGACGATCGCAAAGGCCGGCGAGACCGTCTTCGTTCCACCGGTAGACACGTGAGCGGGCATGTTCATGTGGAAACGCTTCCCACGCCGTTCCGAAGGGACTGTAATCTTCACGCACGGTTCCCCAGGCCCGTTCACTCAGATACGGTCCCCAACGTTTCCAATGTTTCTCACGGCGGGCATCCTCATGAAGACGCTGCTCTTCCGCCGTCAGTGGGACGCGTGTCTTGGAGGTAGGCTGTCGCCGGGCCATGTGATTCCTTGAGTCGGGGGATAAGGCCTGAGAGTTAAAAAATGCAGCAGCGTAGTCCCGCTATTGGAGGGAGTCAAGCGCCGGTCTTCCGAGACCGCGCACTGGCACGTTTGCGGTTCGAATCATTCCGCAGCCCTTGATGCACGAGTCGGTGCGTCGATTAGACACCGGCCGTTTTAGAGGGGCCTTCAACGACACGCAGCGTGTAGAGGTAGTGATAGAGTCCCTGGCGAGCCATCAGTTCGTCATGTGTTCCCGTTTCTACGAGGCGGCCTTTATCCAAAACCAGAATCCGATCGGCGCTGTGGATGGTGGTCAAGCGGTGGGCGATGACGAAGGTCGTGCGTCCTCTCATCAGCCGTTCGAGCGCTTCCTGAATCAGCCGTTCCGACTCACTGTCCAGTGCCGAGGTCGCTTCATCAAGCAGGAGTATCCGCGGATTCTTGAGCAGAGCTCGAGCAATCGCGATACGCTGGCGTTGTCCGCCGGAAATATTGATGCCCTTTTCGCCCACAAAGGTGTGATAACCGTCCGGAAACCCCATAATGAAGTCATGCGCGTTGGCTGCACGGCTGGCTTCCTTCACGGCCTCTTCGTCGGCGTCACTATTGCCGTACCGAATATTGTCGAGAATCGTCCCACCAAACAGGATGGTTTCCTGCGGCACCAGCGCGATTTGCCTATACCAACTCTCCAATCTGACGTGACGGAGACTTAGCCCATCGATGGTTAGGCGCCCATCGGTCGGATCATAAAATCGATGGATTAAATTCATCAGGGTCGTCTTGCCTGCGCCGGTCGGACCCACAATTGCCACACATTCCCCCGGTTTCACCTCGAACGACACGTCTATCAACACCGCCTGGCGTGGATCATAGGCAAAGCTCACGTGCTCCGCTGTCAGTTGCCCCAGCACGGCGTGAAGCACGAGGGCGTTTGGGTCATCCCGGACCTCGGCGCTGGTATCCAGGATTTCAAACACTCGCTCAGTCGCCCCCTGCGCTTCCCGAATCTGTGCGAAGACACGGGCGGCGGAGCTAAACGGACCGATGAGAATGCCGGCAAATAACACGAAGGCGAATAATTCACCAGGCGAGACCGTGCCGTCGATCACTTGACGTCCTCCGTACCATAAGACGGCTGCCGCAGCAGAAAATGTCAGCAGACTAATGACAGGAATAAATACCGCCATGATCCCGGCCCGTCGCATGGTCAGCGAGAGCGTTTTGTCGACCTGCTCCGCAAAGCGTGCTTCTTCCCGCTCGGTTTGGACGAAAGACTTGACGATCCGGATGCCGGAGATGACTTCTTCGAGAAGCGTGCTCAGGGCGGCGGTCTGGTCTTGAATGGAGGTGGAAAGCGATTTAAGCCGGCGACCGAACACCTTGGCCACGACGACCAGCAAGGGCAGCAGCACGAGAATCAACAAACAGAGGCGCCAGTTCATCGCCAGCAGGAACGTGATGCCGCCAACGAATGTCACCAGCTGTTTGGCCGTGTCGATCGGAGTTTCTGTCACTACCGATTGAATCACCGTGACGTCGTTCATGAGCCGTGACAGAAGCTCGCCGGTCCTCCGCCTGGCAAAGAAACTGACAGAGAGCGTGTGCAGGTGAGCGAAGAGGTGCCGCCGAAAATCGGCGACGATCCGTTGAGAGACCGACGCGGTCAAATAACTGTGGCCCATGGAGCAGACGCCCTGCAGGAACACAAGGCCCAGGAAGAGGAGGATCAGGTCGTTCATCCTGGCGCCATCGTGCTGAACGGTGATGACATCCCATAACGCACCGGCCAAACGCAGTAGCGCCAGATTGATGGCGGCCACGGCCATCACCAGCACAGTGGCAACCACCATGCGCCCCAGATACGGTTTCAGAAACGGCCGAAATCGCGCAAAGGTGGACATGACCGTCAGATCTTAGTGAACAGCGGAAAGGAAAACCAGTACGGCGTTCAAGGCGTATGACTTCGACAACAGGAAAGATGAGGCAGGGCTGACCTAGAGCTGAGCGATGGACTCGATGAGGTTCTTGTTGATGGCAACGAAATCGGAGCGATCCTTGTCGTTGACAACGACGTCGGTCAGGCTAATAAACAGCCGTTGTTCCTCGTTGATCGCATCCGAGACACGGTTTCGCATGGGCGGAATCAGAAAATCACCCACATACACGCAGTTAACCGTACGGACGCGTATGCGAACCTTCTTCCCTTCGGGCACCGGCCCCTCCTCCGTATTTCGTGAGACTAGCTTTTGCGACGCAAGAATTTCTGACGCCTGCGCAATTTTTTATACTTGTGCTTGCGCATCTTCTTGCGGCGTTTTTTGAGCACGCTGGCCATACGGTGTCTCCCCTACGCGCGTGAGTCTAGAATTTTTGAGCCGAAATTGCAAGGCAACGACACGTTCTGTGCTTGAAGCAGCCTGGTTGCTTGACCTGTTCAACGAGCCGTTCCTATACTGCCATCACGATGCACGCCTCGCGACGTCATGTCAGCGCGCTCGCGATCGTCCTCAGCGTCATCTGGATGGTCGGCACGGGCTGCGGCTCAAAAACGATTCAATATCCCGAAGATCATGAGCGGTACCTCCGTATCGACAAAGCGGTCGAATCGCTTCGGGAAGCGTACGTGAAGAAGGATGCTGCCGGCATGGCTACGCTCATGGTGCCGACAGAGTCCACGGAGCGGCTGCAGCAGGAGGCAGAAGCCGATTTTCAATTGTTCCACGACATGGCCATGGACTTTCACGTCGAGCGCATCATGATCGACAGCGACGACATTGATGTGTATGTGCATTGGCAAGGGTTGTGGAGAAAAGACCCCGAGGATCCCGGTATTC
>DASTJX010000093.1:0-4789 GCA_035716265.1 Nitrospira sp. | reverse complement strand
TCCGCCGCGTATGGGATGGTCGAGGCGAGGGAGCAGCAAGGTCAGAAGCACAAAGTGGTCTGCGTGGTCGGCGACGGCGCCATGACGGCCGGAATGACCCTCGAAGGGTTGCACCATGCCGGAGGCCTCGGCAAAGATTTTCTCGTGATCTTGAACGACAATCAGATGTCGATTTCCAAGAACGTGGGTGCCATTTCTTCCTACCTGAACCGGACGTTCACCGGAGAGTTTTATACCAAGATGCGGGAAGAAACCGGGCAGCTGCTTCGGAAGATCCCCCATATCGGCTATGACGTCGAAAAGTTCGCCCGCCGCGCAGAAGAGTTGGCCAAGGGAGCAATTCTACCGGGGTTGCTGTTCGAAGAGTTGGGATTCCGCTATGCCGGTCCGATTGACGGGCATAACTTCGAGCATCTGCTTCCGACACTGGAAAATGTGCTCAAGATGCGGGGACCAGTCCTGCTTCACGTGATCACGAAAAAGGGCTTGGGCTATGCGCCGGCCGAAAAGAATCCGGTGTGGTTTCATGCCTGTCCGCCTTTCGTTCGGGAAACAGGCGCTCCAGCGAAGAAAGCCGCACGACCTTCCTATACCCAGATCGCCATCGACTCGCTCATCCGGTTGGCTCAGGACGACCGTCGGATCGTCGCCATTACGGCAGCGATGTGCGAGGGAACCGGCTTGAATGCCTTTGAAAAGGAATTCCCTGACCGCCTCTACGATGTCGGCATCGCCGAGCAGCATGCCGTGACCTTTGCGGCCGGTTTGGCCGCGCAGGGCATGCGGCCGGTTGTGGCGATGTATGCAACATTCCTGCAGCGCGCCTACGATCAAGTTGTCCACGATGTTGCCACCCAGAATCTTCCAGTGACGTTCTGCATTGATCGTGGCGGGCTCGTGGCGGAAGACGGCACGACGCATCATGGCGCATTTGACTATGCCTTCTTGCGCCACATGCCCAACATGGTCGTCATGGCGCCTAAGGATGAAAATGAGCTCCAGCATATGCTCAAGACCGCGCTCCACTATGACGGCCCCGCCTCTGTTCGGTATCCACGAGGAGTAAGCCTGGGAGTGAAGATGGACCGGGAACTCTCAGTACTGCCAATCGGCAAGGCCGAGCTGCTGCGCGATGGAACGGATGTCGCCATCATTGCCATTGGCGTGTCTGTGTGGCCGGCGGTGAAGGCGGCGGAACAGCTTACTCAGGAGGGGGTGTCGACTGCGGTGGTTAATGCCCGCTTTGCCAAGCCCTTGGATCAAGAGCTCATCGTCGAGGTGGCCAAGCGCGTCCGTTACGTCGTAACCGTCGAAGAAGGCTGCAAGATGGGCGGCTTCGGTTCGGCAGTGCTCGAGGCACTCTCCGATGCCGGTGCGACGGGCGTCAGAACAAAGATCTTGGGCCTGCCAGACTGGTACATCGAGCAGGGGCCGCAAGACCTCTTGCGCGAACGCTATGGATTGACGACGGACGGAATCGTCCGTAGCGTCAAGGATCTGGTCAGCAAGAGCCCCGCCGTGTCGCGCGAAGCAGAATACTTTTCAGCGGCGATTGATCACCTGCCGCATGGGGATGAGCAGGGGAGCTAGGCAATCAAGAAGAAGACGAAAAGATCCAAGCTGGGCGCTGTGTTCACTCTCGACTACGATGCACATCTCACGTCGTAAAACCAGGCAGATCCAAGTCGGCGCGGTGAAGATCGGCGGCGATGCGGCGGTCTCAGTACAGTCGATGTGTTCGACCGATACGAGGGACGTCGCGGCGACGGTCGAGCAGATCCGACAGCTCGAGAGCGCCGGCTGCGAGTTGATTCGCGTCGCCGTTCCGGATGAGGAGGCGGCAGCCGCGCTTCCAATGATCAAGGCGGCCATGACCGTTCCCTTGATCGCCGACATTCACTTCGACCATCGGTTGGCCTTGAAAGCCGCAGAAATCGTCGATTGTGTCCGCATCAACCCCGGCAATATCGGCGCGTGGTGGAAGGTAGAGGAGGTCATTAAGGCGGTGAATGCACGTGGCATCCCGCTGCGGGTCGGTGTAAACGGCGGATCGCTCGAGCGCCCTCTGCTCGACAAATATGGCTGGCCGTCCCCCGAAGCGCTTGCCGAATCGGCGCTCAATGCCGTGCACGCATTGGAGGACGTGGGTTTTACGAATCTAAAAGTGTCCCTCAAGGCCTCCGATGTGCATCACGCGATCGATGCATACTGGCTTTTCGCCCATCAATCCAATTATCCGTTGCATATCGGGATCACGGAGGCCGGGACGGCGATGACGGGCTCGGTAAAATCATCCATCGGCCTTGGCTACCTGCTCTCCCAGGGAATCGGCGACACGCTGCGTGTATCGTTGGCGGCAGATCCGGTGGAAGAAGTGAAAGTCGGGTTTGAAATTTTAAAATCGCTGGAGCTGCGCCATCGCGGCATCAATGTGATTGCCTGTCCAACCTGCGGCCGCGTCGAGATTGATGTCGTGCGAATGGCCAATGAATTGGAGAAGAAGCTGAATCACATTAAGACGCCGTTAAATGTGTCCGTGCTCGGATGCGTCGTCAACGGCATCGGCGAAGGCAAGGAAGCCGATATCGGCATTGCGGGTGGCGAGGGCAAAGGCATTCTCTTCAAGAAGGGCAAACTCGTCCGGAAAGTGCCCATGGAAGAATTAATGGACACGCTCATTCAAGAGGTGGAACTACTCGCCAAAGAGAAAGAAGCCGAAAGCTCCGGAGAGCCGGTCTCCCCCTCGTCGGACGGTTGGGAAGCCTTGCCAGGCCAGCCTGATGGCCGGACAGGAAAAGAGATCCCTGTTCTGTCCAATAAGCGCTGACCTTTCTGCCGATCACTCCTGGGTAAGTACGTAGGTAGAGGCCCATGATGGCTTCAATGAGCATCAAGCGGGAGCCGCCACGATATTGTCAGTTTCGTCTGTGTTCGCTCTAGCCACCCGTCCTATTGCCAGATTATAATGATTTCCCCCGGGGCGCCGTACCCAAGTGGCTAAGGGAGCAGTCTGCAAAACTGCGATGCAGCGGTTCGAACCCGCTCGGCGCCTCCAAACAGAGCTCGCTCGTTCCGCTGTGTTCGATCAAATCACAGCGGATAGGTTTTTTTTCCACCAGTGATTGGATTGTTCACTTGTGCGTGCCGGCGGCTATTCAGGCGCGGCCTCTCTTTATGGAGCCGACGGATACACACCACCAGTGTTCGTTCGGAGTTTCTTGTTAGTGGTAAACAGAGCTCGCTCGTTCCGCTGTGTTCGATCAAATCACAGCGGATAGGTTTTTTCCCACCAGTGGGTTGATTGTTCATTTCGTGCTGTCTTTGAGGGATCGAGATCTTCGGCTAACGAGATCTTCGGCTAAATTGACGACCCGATGATGGAGTGTTAGAATCCGCAACGTTTACAATCAACTATGCCCACCGGCGGCTCGCCGTGTGACCGTTCCTTTCTGAGGCGTTGGAGTTCAGTCATGGCTGTTCCAGTTTCGCAAATGTACACGGTTGCCAGCTATGTCCTCACCCAAAAATTCAAAGGGGTGAAGCGATATCCATTGGTCCTCATGCTGGAGCCGCTCTTCCGTTGCAATTTGGCCTGCGCCGGATGCGGTAAGATCCAATACCCCGACCATGTCCTCGATAAACGTCTGACGCCCGAACAATGTTGGGCTGCAGCCGAGGAATGCGGCGCACCGATCGTCAGTATTCCCGGCGGCGAGCCGTTGATCCATCCCGAGATGGCCAAGATCGTTAAGGGCCTCGTCGCCCAGAAACGCTATGTCTATCTCTGTACCAATGCGATTTTGCTCGAGCGCAAGCTCGATGAGTATCAGGCCTCCAAGTATCTGACGTTCAGTATTCACATGGACGGCTTGAAAGACGAACATGATCTCGCGGTGTGCAGAGATGGCGTGTATGAGGTCGCCGTGCGGGCGATCCGGGCGGCACTCAAGCGCGGGCACCGGGTCACGACCAATACCACCTTGTTCGACGACGCGAATCCGGAGCGTGTGAGAGCGTTCTTCGACGAAATGATGGCGTTGGGTGTCGAAGGCATGATGATCTCCCCCGGGTACAGCTACCAAAAGGCCCCAGATCAGCAACATTTCCTCAAGCGCGCAAGGACGAGAGAGCTGTTCTCGAAGATTCTCCGTCACCCTAAGCGTGGTTGGCAGTTCAACCAATCGCCGCTCTTTCTTGATTTTCTGATGGGACGACGGGACTATCAATGCACGCCATGGGGAAACCCGACCTACAACGTCTTTGGATGGCAAAAGCCGTGCTATCTCCTGCAGGAGGGCTATGCCAAGACGTTCCGTGAACTGATCGAGGATACCCGGTGGCAGGATTACGGCACGACCAGGAACGAGAAATGCGCTGACTGCATGGTGCATTGCGGCTATGAGGCGTCGGCCGTCGAGGATACGTTTGGCAGCCTGTCAGGCTTCGCACGAACGGCGAAGTTAACGCTGCTCCCCACTTCGCGATAACACTCGAGCAGCAGCGTTCATTTTTTGAACATCGAGAGCTTTATGGCAAACGCTTCACGGACGACAGGCATGCTATGACCGATACAAAAGCTCACACCTCTCCAGGCACCGGTTCACTGGAAGGACGGGTCTTTCGGCCATCGTCCTCTGCCGAAACCGCCGAAGTCGTGGAGCTCGCGTTTGATTACAGGGGCGATGTGACGCTTGAGCTGAGATCCAGCGAGACGTTGACTGGCTATGTGTGTAATCGTGACCATGCCGCCGCAGATCCCTGGATCGAAGTCCTCCTCGCGGCCAGTCCA
>DASTJX010000092.1:0-3980 GCA_035716265.1 Nitrospira sp. | reverse complement strand
GGCGCCGGCGGCACCTCTATCCACAATTTGTCCGCCACCCTCTTCCTTGATCCAGGCCATGTGGACGCGATCGACATCTCAGGTCATGTCGGGGCGCTGCGCGTATCCACCGGCCAAGCGAGCCTGTCACATCTCGACGTCGCGCCACAGGCCGACGTGCTCCTGACCGGGTCCGGAAAGATACGGGAATTGCTCAGCCTGCTTCACGACGTCAGCGAGGGTGCAGCCGGCGAAACGGTGTTGAAGACCTTCACGGACCCGCATGGAGAGATCAACTTGTCGATTCGCGCCGGGGGACCGCTGACTCCTGAGCCGCGCATGGAACTGATCACCGCAGACATCACCGTCCACGGCCTCGGCGCCTACATGCCGGCTCTGGGACTCTCGGCGGAACATTTGGACGGAACTGTGAGGGTCAAACCGCACTTTATCGAACTCAAACATCTGCGCGGGACGTTTGGGCCAGTCCGGTTCGACGCCGTGGGGGGAGTGGCGACGCAGCCGGCGCCCCGCTTCGAGGACATGGCGGTTGAGCTGTCCGCCGACGGCGGGGACATCAGGCAGATGTTGTCTTCCGCCTTTGCCGACGATCCCGACATCATCGTGGAGGGTATGGCCCAGGCAAAGGTTCATCTGGCCGGTCCTCCTGGTTCATTGCGGTGGCGTGGACATCTGGATTTGTCGCGCACCGAGCTACGAGCGCCGCCAGTCGTGTCCAAGCGACAGGGCGTGCCGTCCTCGGTCGAGTTTGACGGTCAGTGGGTGCCGGGACGCCGATTCTTGCTCCGCCACTTGGCCCTTGTCCTCCCATCGGCCCGCATCGAAGGGCGAGCCGATGTCCGGCTGGGCGGAGCGCCAGCCTTCACCCTCCGGGTGAACGCACGTTCCCTGCCACTTGAGCGCCTGGCAGACGGGTTCTCCCTGGGACAGCTCTCGGCCGGCGTGCTTGATACGGCGTTCACGGTCAAAGGCGTGAATATTGACTGGCGGACCTGGACGACGACAGGCCGGATCGACGTGAAAAGAGGCACGATGAAGATTCCCGGCCTCCGTGACCACCTCCGGGAGCTGTCGCTCGGATTGCAGCTGAGCGGTCGCGATCTCATGATTTCGCGCCTGTCGTTCAGGATCGGAGACAGCGATTTTTCGGCGACCGGCTACGTCAAAGAATGGGCAAAACATCCGAGCCCGACTCTGTTGGTCGAATCTTCAAAATTGGACCTTACGCGCCTGGTGCCGAGCAGAAAGGACGGCGTTGACGACGGCTCCGCATTCGAAGAGTTCCGGGCGTGGGTCCTGACCAGCCGTGCCGATGTCACCGCCACCATCAAGCAGGCTCATTACTATGGTCTGACCTTCCGGACGCTTGCGGCGCACCTACACATGGAACCTGGCAGCCTCCGGCTCGACATTCAGAAGGGAGAAACTTTGCAGGGAGAGTTTTCGGGACACCTCGTGGCATCGAGCGCTCCGCGCCAGCCTCTGGCGATCGAGTCAAACGTGACCATCGAGGGCATGCCAGTCCAGCACCTGATCTCGGTCTTCGACTCGGACGCAGATCGGCTTCAGGGGCTCCTCTCCTTGTCAGGCAGCGTACGCGGGACGATTCACCCGACCATTCCTTTTCTGACCACCTTGGACAGTCGCGAACCACTGCATATCCGTCTGACAGAGGGACGAGTCGTCCACGGAACCGTCCTGCCGAAGGTGCTCAGAATTCTCAACGTGCCCGCCGTTTTGCAAGGCCAGGTGGATCTCGATCACGATGGAATTCCCTTCGATCGCATATCGGCGACGGTCAACGTGGGGGACGGTGTCCTGAGCTCGGAGAATCTGTTCTTTGACAGTCCTCTGTTGAAAGTGGCAGGTGCCGGGACCTTGGCCTTGGCCGTCAACGAGCTGAACCTGGCCCTCGCCGTTAGCCCGCTTGGCGCCTATTCCGAGCTGGTCGGAAAGATCCCGTTGTTCGGCCGGCTGCTGGAAGGGAACCGTCCCGGGCTGTCTACAGCCTTGTTTGAAGTCACGGGCCCCATACACGATCCGGATGTTCGGTATCTTCCCGTCAAATCGATCGCCAAGGGATTGACCGGCTATCCGCGGCTGGCGATCGACGTGCTGAGGAATGTCATCAGTCTTCCTCAGGAACTGATCACGCCTGGTCCGCCATAGGGCTTCTCGATCCATTCTCGATCCCGAACCCTTCACCTCCGTCTCGCGTTCAAGACCCATGTCGGGGAGAGCATTACAGCAAGCGACACGTCCGCTCGCAGACGCCGCTAGGCCCATCATTACCCGCAGAGCTTGCGGGATGGAGTGGAGATCCTCGACCGTCGCGCGCACTGTGACACAAAATCGACCACAGCAGCACATGGATGGAATGTCGGGGGCTCGCAACTGCTTGAAAGGTGGTGGGCGATACAGGTATCGAACCTGTGGCCTCTTCCGTGTGAAGGAAGCGCTCTGCCACTGAGCTAATCGCCCATCGGGCGGAGTCTAGCATGAGCCTTCCGGGGGGTTCAATCCGCGGGCGCGTCGCCTTGACATCCCCGAAATACGATTCCTACAATGTCCTCTCCTGCTCGACTTTTCTCTCGCGGAGCGTTCCACTCAGATGCGCGAAGACATCGTGATCATCGGCGGCGGTTTGGCCGGGTCCGAGGCTGCATGGCAGGCGGCTAATCGGGGTGCCAAGGTTACGCTCTACGAAATGCGTCCAAAGGAATCGACGCCGGCCCACAAGACCGGGGTGCTGGCTGAACTGGTCTGTTCAAATTCTCTCGGGTCCGCCGACCTTCAGAATGCCGCGGGCATCCTCAAGGAAGAAATGCGCCGCCAACATTCATTGATCATCAAGGTGGCGGATCAGGTGCGTGTCCCAGCCGGGTCCGCGTTGGCGGTCGACCGGGACCAATTCTCCTTCTCGATCACGCAGGCGCTCGACGGTCATCCCAACATCCGCATTCTTCGGGAAGAAATGACCGAGATCCCGACCGACTGTGTCTGCATCGTGGCGACGGGGCCGCTGACTTCCGACAAATTGTCACAGGCCATCGCAGGGATCACACACTCCAACCATCTCTATTTCTATGATGCCATTTCGCCCATCGTGGATGCGGACTCGATCAATATGGATATTGCCTTCCGGGCATCGCGCTATGGAAAAGGCGGAGACGATTATCTCAATTGTCCCATGGATGAGGCGACGTATCAGTCCTTTTACGAAGCGTTGCTCGCAGCGGAAAAGGTCCAGCCCAAGGCATTCGAGCAGACGCCGTATTTCGAGGCCTGCTTGCCCATCGAGGTCATGGCTGAGCGGGGAAGGCAAACGATGCAGTTCGGTCCTTTGAAGCCTGTTGGCCTTGAGGATCCGAAAGCCGGCCGCAGGCCCTATGCCGTCGTTCAGCTCAGAACCGAAAACGCCCACCGATCGTGTTACAACATGGTCGGATTCCAGACCAGATTGACCTATGGCGAGCAGAAGCGGGTTTTCCGAATGATCCCTGGTCTGGCACAAGCGGAATTTCTTCGTTACGGCAGCCTGCACCGCAATACGTTCATCAACTCGCCGCAGTTGTTGCACAACACGCTGCAGGTCAAAGAGCGTCGAACGCTCTTCTTCGCCGGCCAACTGGTCGGTGTGGAAGGATACACAGATTCAGCCGCGATGGGAGGTCTTGCCGGGATCAACGCCGTCCGTGTGCTCGACGGCTTGCCCCCGCTCAGCCCTCCTCCTACGACGGCACATGGCTGCCTGCTTTCGTACATCACCACGAGCGATCCTCGCCACTTCCAGCCCATGAACATGAATTTTGGACTGTTTCCGCCTCTCACGGTGTCCGTGAAAGATAAAGAGCGAAAGAAACAACTCATCTCGCAGCGCGCACTCGAGGATCATGCCGCATGGATGAGTCGATCAGGGCTTTTATAACGTTTCTCGAGAGTGAGCAGCGGGCATCGCCGGAAACGGTTCGAAGTTACGC
>DASTJX010000091.1:0-2334 GCA_035716265.1 Nitrospira sp. | reverse complement strand
GCGATGCGTCTCTTGTGATAATCCACAGAGCGGTCCATTCTTTTCAGCGGGGAGACAAGCCATGAAACATCACGACGAGGCGTTGAATTTGTCAACCGGACCCTTCTCCCCTGCTCGCATGACGCGCCGTGGTTTCGTCACCGCGACGCTGGCGGCCGGGTTTGCGTTAGCTGTGCGGCCGGTCTCAGCCGCAACTATCACGACGAATGAGACAGGCTTGACGACCGGCACGATCGAGATTCGGACATCTGACGGCAAGATTCCCGCCTATCGGGCAAGGCCGGAGAAAGGCCGCGCGTTCCCGGTGGTATTGGTGGTCCAGGAGATTTTCGGCGTGCACGAACACATCAAGGACGTGTGCCGCCGGCTCGCCAAGCTCGGCTATGTGGCAATCGCACCCGAGCTCTATGCCCGTCAAGGTGATGTCTCGAAGATGACCGACATCGACGAGATCCGCAAAGTTGTTTCGCAAGTCGCCGATGCGCAGGTCCTGGCAGATCTGGATGCCGCTGTGGCCTGGGCCAAGGAGTCAGGAGAAGGCAACGTCGAGCGATTGGGCATCACGGGCTTTTGCTGGGGAGGAAGAATCGTCTGGCTCTATACGGCCCATAATGCTCAAGTCAAAGCAGGAGTGGCCTGGTATGGGAGACTGGTCGGCGCTCCCACTTCCCTGCAGCCCAAACACCCCATCGATGTGGCCTCGTCGCTCAAAGCGCCGGTGCTGGGACTCTACGGGGCGGAGGATCAAGGCATTCCGCTCGCGACGGTGGAGCAAATGAAAACGGCACTGCAGGAAGCAGGTGGCACGTCGGAGATCGTGGTCTATCCGAACGCCGGCCATGCCTTCTATGCGGACTATCGGCCGAGCTACAGAAAAGACGCCGCAAACGACGGATGGAAACGGCTACACGCATGGCTTACGCGTCACGGGGTCTCGTAGCCCCTTGCGGCTAACAGCTGGAGGGGTTACTCACCGGACGGCTGAGCTCTCCTCAGCAGCGGCCACCCACGGTGTTCGTACCCGTCGGATCCAAACTAGACGGGGGGCAACATAAGAAAGAGGCCCACCAGGATGATCGGTGTCATCACATACATGGCCGTTTTGCCGAATGAATCGTACACACCGTAGATCAACACCGCGGCAATGAAACTGAAATAGATGTAACCGATTCCCCGGTAGCCGGCGTTATGTTCAACGGCCAAGGCGAGCGTTGGCGAGGCGACTAGTCCCATTGTCAAGAACATGAAGAATCGTGTCATGACAGACTCCTTGGTTAAGGTGGGTGTACGCAGGGTGATCCGTTCCGATGGAGTCGACAGAACAACGCCCTGCTGGTGACACGCACCGGCAGGGCGCGAAAATGGAGGGCGAAAGAATGGGAGGGCGCCGCGCCGATCAGCACAACAGCACAGAACACCTCTTTGAGCGAGAGGGATTCATGCTGCGCTTTCCTGCATAGGAAGTCAAATGACGGAAGGACATGCCCCCGCACACTCTGGCGGCTTAAGGCCGAATCGGGCTGGCTCTGCTATGCGAGACGAGCACGAACGATCCCGATTGAGGACGGAAGCGGAGTTACGTGCTCTTGGTCCGCCGCCGGCGATAGTGCGCGGCCACTTTGTGGCGATTGCCGCAGAGACTCATGCTGCACCAATGACGAGTATGGTTCTTGGTCGTGTCGTAAAAAAAGAGGACACAGGCCGGGTTCTGGCATTTTTTAATCAGCGAGAGTTCGCACGTGCAGAGCAGGTCGCTGGCCGCCTCGGCGAGTAGTCCGAGGAGCTGGGTCGCGTCCCGGGATTCCGCTTTGAAGCCTCGCTCAAATTGTCGTTTCCTGCGTGTCAATTGAGAGTACCCGATGCGATGACGCAACTGATGGTTGATCGCATCAACCACCGTCTGTGGAACAGGCTTGCGGGCGGCGATCCGCTCCACCATCTCCCGTAACGTCGCGCGAAATGCTCGCGCCTCTGTGAGCGTCTGCTCCCCCTTGGCCTGCCCGCTCCATAGCCGGTCGATCGTCTTGGCGTCTTCCTCGCCCAGCACCTCCGCCTGCCTCAGCCACGTGACAAGATGCGAGAACGTGTTCAAGAGATCCACTGGACGCTCGTTCACCACCAACTGCGTGTTGATGAAATCGAGGCAGGCGTGGTTCCCGACGAAGAGAAACGACATCCGGTGATCCTGACCAGTCACGCAGTGCTCCCCCCTCTTTCAGCGCGAATAACTCTCACCATCAAAATCACCCTTGACAGGTTAGCCTACAGATAGTATAACCGTCAATACATGTTTTAAGAGGTTAGGTTGGTTCAACAGTTAATTTGCCGGCAATG
>DASTJX010000090.1:0-2913 GCA_035716265.1 Nitrospira sp. | reverse complement strand
GGAGCTGAATCCAACCACCAGAGAGAGCACGCCAGAAACGCCTCCCACGCTGCCAACGAGCGTCGGTGTGTAAGACAAAAGTCCAGGCCCAAATATGACCAGCGTTCCCGCGGCGCTCCACGTCAACATGACGATGAGCGTCCAGGCTCCGGCCCGTCCCCACCATTCCCGGTCGTGATCGTCTGTATAGCGACTGGCAACGCCCACGAACAGCGTTGCGGTGAGAAGGAACATCGACAGAAAGCCCGGCACCGCAAACGTGGCATACCATTCCGCAAAATCGGCCACCGGAATCCTGGAAGGGGTTTCCGCCAGCACAGACCACAGCAACAGCCCGCCCAAGGCGCCCGACCACAGGATCACCAGAAGCTCGGTCAGAAGACGCCCACTGATGGCACGCCACCGGCGCAACAACAAAGTCGAGATCAGCCACCCGGCGGCATGGATGAGGGCGCCGCCGAACACGAATGTACCGCGACTCGAGAGGCTGCCGAACGACAGGTGATCGAGTTGGTCACCTGCGTTTCGATACCAGGCCCAGGCGTTCGTGAGGAGAAATGCGGCGACCATGAGCGGCGTCAGACCGGCAATAAGAAACCATTGTTGCCGCTCCAACTGCTTCCAGATCCCGTGAGAGCGAAGGGACCCGAGACTTGGGCGATAGACATGGAGATAGGTCAGGGCAACTAATCCACACAGCAGCCCGAGAGTGAGGCTCCAGCCCGGTACTGACGGCCCCAGACCAAGGTCACCGGCAGTCCCACGGACCAACGATGTCAGAATACGAGGAACGACCAACACGGAGGCGATCAGAGGCACGAGGATCAACCAGTTCAGCGTCAGATTCCGCAGATAACAGCCGAGGAGAGTCCAGGAATCGGCAGACAACAATCCAAGGCGCGGGCTTAGGTAGTTGCTGTATTGGCGTAACCACTTGATAGGCTGCGGTTCACGGTCCTGGTCATCGGATGATCCTGTTCGCAAGTCCTGCATGACGCCGCTTGCGCCTTTTGGATGCCGATGAATCCACGCGGTCAGCCAACTTCCGATGTAGCCGCCTCCTGAAACGGTGGAGAGGTAGTCGAACCGGTTGAGCAGGGAAAGATGAGCGAGCGCCTGGACGACTCCCAATGCGAACGTGGCGCTTCGAATGCCTCCTCCCGAGAGACACAGGGCGGTCCGTTTCTTCGGAAGTTGATGGATGCGACTGTAGAGCGCCCCGAGCCGACCGCGAGGGTTGAGCGTGGCGTGTGCCGGAGGCAAGGCCCCATGGAGCGCCTCGTATTCTTCTTCGAGGACCTGGAGCAGAGGAACGGGATCATTGACTGGCTCAGTGGCCACGATCGGTCGTCTATTGGTGTGCTTCGATGAAATTGACAATGCGGTGCCGCGACTGTTCCACCACTTTCCGTGCCGCTTTCAAGAGCAAGGCCCCGTGACAAGGCGTCTTGATTTTGAACAAGGTTGGGATCTGGCTGACGGCTTCCTTGATCGCGGCCGGTGAAACGCCTGGTGAAAACTCGCTGCGGCATGCTTCCGGCAAGTCGTCGTATCCCGACCACTCTGCATCGATGTGTTTTAAAACAACAATCCTCAAATGAGCGAAATCCGGAAGGACGACACCCTCGGTTCTCAGGCTGTGCCAGAGCAGCGTCTGGTAGGTATTAGCCCGTTCTTCCATGATGCCGACAATACGGGAGGGATCGTCGCGAAAGACCTCGAATCCCTTCTCGCTCTTGTCGAGTCCGGGTCCTCCTGCATCGAAGGGAAAAGATGTATCAATGACGATGATGAGTCCGCTTTTCGAGGAGCCTTGAGGGATTTTCTTCAAGAACAGGGTCGTGAGGGATTCGGTTCCCAGGTTGTCGAAGAGTCCGCCGTCGCCAACATGCAGGTACGTCGGCCTGCCAGCCACTCGGTAGGTGACTGGGCCCACGACCGGAGGGAAGGAGGCGGAGGTGGCCACGGCGAGGGACAATGGAAGATCGCGATAATCAGCGCCGATCCGCTCGAAGGTGAGAGGCAGAAACTGCCGGCTGGCTCTTTCCAAGCCCTTCTGAATGATGGCCATGCCTTCAGGGGTGACCGGCACCGGCCGATCGGGCTTCTTCAACTCCTTCGTCAAGAGTTCGATAAAGTCGTAATCGAAGTCCGAAGCCGGTAATGTCGTGAAGGCGAAGCGCCGTCCGGAGTTATACACCGTGCCGTTCAAAATCACGCGGGGGATATCGCCGCGTTGCTCACGCTTGTAGAGTTGCTCGAAGGTCGTGTGTCCGAGAAAGTCTTCGTCCCAGACTTCCGACAGCGAATAGGCGAGCTTTGTCGGGTTGAGGGCCCGGAAGTATGCGAGTTGGCGGAACAGGGCGCTCCGCTGGAAATTCGACTGCATCGCTGTCTTATAGAGGGAGAAGAATTCTCGATACCGCGGAGAGAGGCCGTCTTCGCCAAGCACCGGTTCCGACCTGGGAGGTTTGTTGGTCACATAATAGGCCGTGGCCAGACTGCCGCCGGACACGCTCGACATGTAGCTGACGGTTTCCAGCACGCTGCGTTTCTGCGTGCCGAAACGAACGGGGAGCTCCGCCAAGGCTTCCAAGGCTCCGGCGGCGAATGTCGCTGCCCGGCTGCCGCCGCCGGAAACGGCAAGCCCGACCATGAAGTCCTGGTCAGGCAAGGGGGCGAACATCGCCTCGGCATCTTCCGGTTGTGCCGGAAGTTCATGGATCTTGGCAAAGCATCCGGTGAGGAGCAGGCCGGCACTCATCACGGCCACAATAGGTCGCATCACTTTTTGAGGCCTCCCTTCCTTGTTCGTTCTCTTGCCTCATCTCCAAACAACAAAAGCCTCTCCGTTCGGCAGCTTGTTCACGAGTTCGTCTTGAATGATGCCTTGGTGAAGATGAGAGCGTCGAG
>DASTJX010000089.1:0-3918 GCA_035716265.1 Nitrospira sp. | reverse complement strand
CTGGGGTCGATCAGTAGTGCACCGGGAATATCGAGTGGAGTGACCTTCACGGCATCAGTCCTGGAGTCATCCCGTCGAACGACCATCCGACCGAGATGGCGGGGGATCGACGATATCCGGATCGGCGGGGTACAATTGACCGAGTCGATCGATCAACGGCTGAGCCGCTGCTGAGCTATCTCTCGTCGGATCGCTCACCGGATGG
This sequence comes from Nitrospira sp., assembly GCA_035716265.1. Lineage (GTDB taxonomy): Bacteria > Nitrospirota > Nitrospiria > Nitrospirales > Nitrospiraceae > Nitrospira_C. The sequence continues at coordinate 3,713 of DASTJX010000089.1, read as the reverse complement.
TCCCAGACCAGTTTCGTGATGCCGGCCTCAGACAAGAGTGATCGAATCGTGGAGACACAGGCCTCGAGCGTGAGATCGGTCCCCTGCCTGAGGTCGAGCACTCGTTGTTTCGGATCGACGGGCGGCGCATCAGTGTTGATCAATGCCCAGCAGCGGTCAAAAATCCTGGCGCGGAGGTCTTGCGACAGATTGATGGTTTCAAGATTCGCGGTACAGAGCGCTGACACAAAGAGCACGAACTGCAGATCCGGCATCTCCGGATTATGGACATCCAACTGCGGCATGGCTGGGCATTATCAAATGGCCCTCAGATGGAGTCAACCCGGATTAACGGAAAGTTAGGAAGCCTTATGGTGACCATATCCCTCATGGGACAACTCCAAACGGCCGACGGCGAGCGAGACGTCGCCTGTGAATTGGCTTCGCCAATGACGGTGCGGCAAGTGATCCAACGCCAGGGTGTACAACTACGGCACTTGCTCCAACTCATTCGTGAAAAAAAGGTGCTGGTGACCATCAACAAAAAAATCGCGAGCGACGACTCGTTGGTGCATGATGGCGATGCGATCCGACTCGTCGGCCATGATGGCTTCGGGGGGAGCGGCTTGGGACCAACCCACTCCTAGCTGGGTAGCAGAGCATTCATAAAAGCCAGCTTCTCACTCCAACCGCCGTTCTCGGGAAATCCTTCAACGCTCTGGTAATGCGAAGGGCCGGCGCCCTGGAGGGAGCCGGCCCTTCGTTTATAGAGACACGCGGCGGAAAGCGTACGAGCTTCGGGCGCCAGATGGTGGCTACTTCTTACCGAGAATCGCGTCTTTGGCGGCCTTGGACACGCGGAACTTGACCACCCGCTTAGCCGGAATCTTGATCGCTTCCCCGGTCTGCGGATTGCGTCCCATTCGTGCCTTGCGATTGGCGAGCACGAGTTTGCCGATCCCGGGCACCACAAAGACATTCTTCGCTTCCCGATACGCCAAGGCGGCAAAGTCATCCAGCAATTGGACGGCCGCTTTCTTGGTCAGCCCCGCCTTTTGAGCCACATGATCGGCTATCTGCGACTTCGTCATTGATTTAGCCATGCGAGAAACCCTCCCTTAAAAACAGAATTAGGTGAATTGCGGGCTGCTGCCTCTCAGTGGAGACTTCTGCGATGAAGTGACTCGTCAAAGAGACCGTGATGGATGTTTCCAGCCAAAAACCTGCGGGAGTCTATCCAAGCGTTCTTGGCCTGTCAACCGAAAAACACGCTCCAGGCGTAGGGAAACGCTTCCACGGAGGCCTTGCAGTTTCAAGACCAAGCATCGTAGAGTAATGGCACGGCGCGGCCGAAATCTTGCGTTCGACGGCATCAGCTATTGAGGATTTAGTGCATGGGCAAGCAACTTCCCATTCTACCGGCGACGGCACAACCCGCTGAAACCGCTGCTGAAAAATTTATCTATTCCCGGGTGTTCTGCCAGAAGGAGAATCCCTCTCCTCTCCGCCTGATGATCGATTTCCTGAAATCCCGGGGTCAGCTCCCGATTCTTCCTCCCGACATCAACGACGAAGCACTGGATGAATGGGCATGGGTTCACATTGCATTGCAATATTCTCGGGCTAGAAAACCTGTACAGGTGTTTTGTTTCAGGGACCGCGGCACCTATCAGGAGGCGTTCGAGCAGGAAAAAGGCCAGTTTCTGGAGGCCCTCACTTCCTATGACGATGTGGAAGCCTCATTGGTTGCAGACACGCTCAAGAAAACACGTTTCATCTTACTGACCCGGCACGACCCGGCCGACATCACGGAAGAAGGGTACGACTTCAACGGGTGGATCCTGGAGTTTTATCAGGAAAACTGTGACGGAATCGTCCAGATCGACGGGCAAGGTTTTTACTCTCCAAAGGGCGCGTTGATCGTTGATATGTCTGCCCCGTCGCCGGAAGAATAGCGTCTATGCCGGGCCACGGCCCTTCCCGCCTCGCAAGAAAAACCGACGAGTGGTTTGATCGGGCCAGCGCCACCTTGCTGGGCCAACTGCCCTGTCGTATGGGCTGTGCTCAGTGTTGTGTCGGACTCTTTCCAGTGACCTGCCTGGACGCCGATCTCCTTCATGAAGGACTCGCCCAATTGCCAGACGACAAAGTGACGCTCATTCAACAACGGGCACGTGCCCAGACGTCGGCTCTGGAGGCCGCCTATCCAAAATTATCGGCCTCGGCCTCTCTGGATAACTGGTCCGATGAAGAAATCGATCATGTCGTCAGCCGCTTTGACCAGGATCGTTGCCCGGCCCTGAGCCATGACGGCCTTTGCTCGCTGTATGCGTACCGTCCGCTTACCTGTCGTTCGATGGGAATTCCAACTCAGGCAGGACCGATGGTCGAGGGCGCTTGCTGCGTGCAAACATTCGTCCCCATCGTGCGTGTCTCAGAGTCACTCCGCGCAGAAGAGCAAGAGTTGGCAAACTTGGAGGCGGCAGCGCTGACTGTACGTGGAACATCCACACGAGGCGAGGAAATCCTCCTCCCTTATGCGTTCCTCTGATAGCCACGCCCTGCCGAACTACTAGCATTTTGCGCAGCGACGCGATACGCTGCGCAGCCGTTGGCTGAAACCGGAGAACGACCCGTGCATAGCATTCTCGTCGTCGATGATGATGAGGACATTCGAAACGCGTTACAGTTGGTGCTGAGGAAGGCCGGCTACCGCCCCCTGTTGGCCGAGAGCGGGCAACAGGCGATCGACCTCATGAAAGCGGAAAGCCTTACCTCGAGTGTCGCCGCAGTTCTGTGCGACCTGGAAATGCCCGGCATGGACGGAACGTCGGTCATCGCGCACTTCCGTGCGCATTATCCGCTGATCCCGATCATTGTGCTCAGCGGAGCCACCCCGAACCAGTTCCTGGATGCAGTTGGACAGCAAGGTGTGGGTGACTGGATCCGAAAACCGGCAACGAATGAGGCGGTCTTGGAAAAGGTGCGAGGGGCTGTGCATCTCTATGAAATGCGCCAGGCGGATAGCCAAGCGAAAAAGTTTTCCAGTCCCGAACGTGGCTAGATCGAGCCGGTGGACAGACTGTAAAATCGTGTGCTATGGTGTCGTTCCTTGTAGCAGGAGCGCCTGTAGCTCAGCTGGATAGAGCATCAGCCTCCGGAGCTGAGGGCCACAGGTTCAAATCCTGTCAGGCGCACCAAACCAAGCGTAATCCCTCCAGTGCAGGCATCGACAACTAAATACCCGGTGGGCCGTTAGCTCAGTTGGTAGAGCAGCTGACTCTTAATCAGCGGGCCGTAGGTTCGACCCCTACACGGCCCACCAAACTTCTCAACAACTTCGGAGTTCTCTTCAGGTAGCAGAGGGGGGTCTGCTACCACTTTGCTACCACTTTCCAAAAAACTGGCCGTATCCAGCCGATCGACGGCCGCTTTATTGCCCAGCGGCAGCCACTTGCCATAGGTGTCCGCCGTTAAGTTAATCGACGCGTGACCGAGTTGCCGCTGAACATAGGTCAAAGATTCCCCTTGTTGGAGCATTAAGCTCGCGTAGGTATGCCGGAGACAGTGGGGCGAAAAATGCAGCGGCAACTTCGCGCGCTTCAGGACCGCGCGCATGGCCCGCCGGACCTTGCTTTCATCCATCGGCGTCCCGACTCGGGTACAAAAGACCCAGGAGGGTATGACCGGCCATTCCCCCGCTGCCATCTGAGCGCCCCGTAGCTGCTCCAGAA
>DASTJX010000088.1:0-4144 GCA_035716265.1 Nitrospira sp. | reverse complement strand
ATGAATCAGACGCGCGCCTATGATGCGAGCGTCCTGAACTGGGCGTGGGACGGTCACCGCGCCATGACGGAGCCGGAGAACACCGTCCCTAATCCCCGATATCAGTCCGCAAACCCGGGCAAGCGGCTGCCGATCGTCTTTGAAAGCGCCACCGGCAAAATTGCCTGGCCACATTTGAAGCCGCATTTCGGACGCCGGGTGCCGTTTTCACAGAACCATAATCCGTCTCCATGGCTGGATATGATCCATCTGGATGAGGACGGACTGCCCAGTTCCGATCCCGCCAAACCCGGGGAGAACGGCCGGTGGAGCATGTGTCCGGAAAATGCCGGCTCGAAGAAGTACAACGTGCATTTCATCCAGACTCCTATGACGTTGACCGACAAGCAAGGTCAGACGCCGGCTATCACGGACAAGGACGGCCTCATCTATGTGCTGCACGAAGAAGAGGAGCAGGTGCGGAAGAGCGACATCAAGTATCCGCTGGTAGTCCGAGCCAACATTTACGATTGCATCGACTGGATGCTGACCAGCGAGTGGGAGGATGACGACCATATCAATTTCCAATCCTCGAAGATCAACACGCACTGGCATTTCCTGCAGTTCGACAATCAGTCATCGGATGGCGTGATCACCGGGTTCTCCTATGAGCAATCCGTGCGCCCGTTCACGATGCTGGAAAAGAAGGTGAAGAAAGGTCTGCCGTTGCCGATGAACACCACGTTCACGAAGGCGGCGAAAAAAGGCGAGCGGGTCATCACCGTGAAAAATGCCGAGCAATACCATCCGAACGTGGAAATCCTGATCGGGGCCGATAACGTGAAAGGCAACGAAATCGGGCGGGTCAAGTCCATCAAAGGCAACGACCTCACGCTCTACCGGCCGCTGAAGAACGATCACCCTGTGAAGGATATTGTGACAGTGGAATTCGTCAGGCAGCGGTTCTGGGTGGACGCGGACGTCGGGACGGTGTTCTGGCACGACCATGCGTTGGGACGCGTGACCTGGCCGCACGGGGGATTCGGCACGATCGTGATCGAGCCGGTCGGCTCGACCTACCACGACCCAAAAACCGGCAAGCAGGTCAGGAGTGGGCCACTCGTCGACATCCGGACCGCAGAGCCGGTCGGATTTGGCGTCAACGGCAGTTTCCGAGAGCTGGTCGTACAACTCAACGATACCGTGCCGCATACCGTGAACATTGTCACGGAAGGCAACCCGCCCGGACAGCCGATTGAAGTTGCGCTCGAGGCGGGAAAGACCGTGTCGTTCCCTATGCCGGAGAAGATTCCGATGTCGCCGATGGCCTTCCTGAACGGAGGGACCCATACGACCGGAGGCGGCTTGAACTTCAAGGTCGAGCCGATCTCGAGCCGCCTGGCGGTGAACCCGGATACGTCCAAACTGTTCAGCAGCGCCGTGCACGGCGATCCCTATACACCACTGGTGCGTGCCTACTTGGGCGACACCGTGGTGTTTCGCCTGCTCCAGACGATGGCCAACGAGACGATGGTCTGGACGCTGTCCGGCCATACCTATCTCACCGAGCGGTATGCCGGCGATGCCAATCGGAAGAATTCCATCCACATCGGCATTGCCGAACGGTATGACCTCGTCGTGCCTCAGGCAGGGGGCCCGCGACTGCAACCCGGGGACTACATCCATGTTAACGGTCGGGTGTCGAAGTTCTCCGAGGGTGCGTGGGGCATCATGCGTGTGTTGGACAAGGAGGTGCCGGACCTTCAGAAGTTGCCGGCCGGCTATAGCCGTCGAAATGAAATTCCGAAGCCGCTTGGGGTATGCCCCGCCGATGCTCCGGTGAAGGCCTTCAACGTGGTCGCGATGGATTATCCGGGCATGAAGTTGAATCCACACGCGCCGGATGTCATCGAAGTGGACTTCGAGCGAACGATTAAGATGGTGAACCAGGAAGCGAAAATCTACACCTTGGAGGAGGAGGCCTCCAGGGTGGCGAGTGGAATTCAACCGATGCCGCTGACGCTGCGTGCGAACGTCGGTGATTGCATCAAGGTCAATCTGACGAACCGCATGAAAGAGGGCCGGGCTTCGTTCTCTGCCATGAGCCTGGCCTTCGACCCCAAAGATTCTTTGGGGGCGAATGTCGGCAACAATCCCGGCGATCAGACTATTGGACCGGGGGAGAACAGGACCTACACTTATTACGCAGACCCGTTCATCGGCGAGACGGCCTCGCTCGTCTGGGATTGGGGCAATGTAGTCGCCAATCCGAGGAACGGCCTTTATGGAGCGCTGGTCATCGGCCCTAAAGGTGCCACATACCGTGACCCGAAGACGGGCGCCGACATTTCCATGAAAAATTCATGGGCGGCGGACGTCATCGTGGATCGTACAATTCAGGGGTACGAGCATCGCACCAACTATCGTGACGTTGCTCTATTCTTCCAGGACGAGGACAACATCATCGGGACGAGTTTCATGCCCTATGTGCAAAACACCGCTGGTCTTACCTCGGTGAATTACCGGGCGGAACCGTACAAGTTCCGGGAGGAAAAGGGTTGTAGCCTCGGCAAGGTGTTCCAACCCTGCGTCGTGGACAAGCCTGATGATCCGGCCACGCCTCTTATCGAGGCGCATGCGGGCGATCCCGTGCGCATCCACCTATTCGGTGCGAGCAACGAGCAAAACGGGATGTTCAGCGTCGAACGCCATGAATGGCCGATCGAGCCGTTCATGCGCGGAGCCGACATGATCAGCGTGGTGGAGTTCTCGGGATCCGAAACCCTGGATGCCTTTATCCCCACTGCTGGCGGCCCATTCCGCATGCCCGGCGACTATGTGTGGTCGAACCAGCGGCTGCCGTATGCGCAGTCTGGCCAGTGGGGGTATTTGCGCGTGTTGCCTCCGGGCGACAGCCGCATCAAGGGGTTGACCGATGCCCGGTCCGGCAGCCAGCAGGCTGGCCTTCAAGAGGATGGTCGTGGAGATGTCCTTCCAGTCTCGGCGAAATAGGTTCGTCCGTGGAGCGAGGGAAGTCCAGTCCGACCGGCAACTTCCCTCGCATTCACATCACATCGGAATACTGCGTGACATGAGCTCACACTGTTCCGGCTCCGATTTTCTAGTGGAAACCCCAGGTTGTCATGCAATCGCACAAGGCTGTAGGCTGAAACTGATAGACAAACCGTCACCTTCATATCTATCCTCTGACTCTTATGGCTCAGGAAAACGCTAAACACGTTGAGCGCTGTCAAAAATGCCAGGGTAGCCTTCGGGCGGAGACCGGCATTGACTTGGTTACCGGTACCACGATCCTTCAGTACGTCTGCTTTAATTGTGGCCGCAGGTGGCATACGGAAGATCCGAAGCCGCTGGCGGCTTAAGTGCACCTATAAAAAAGCCCAGCATCTCTCGCAACCGGTACCATCCCTTCGCCGCCAGGATCCTCCTGACCGCCATCGTTCCATTCGAGAAAAAGAGATCTGTAGGTCATCGCTGATAGACAACACGCGCGGTTTAGCGGATAGTCCAACAATTTGAATGTCATCAGCATGCCAATCCTGAAGGACCCCAGAGCAACGTTCGGCTAGTCCATTGTCCAGGTTGTCCGGTTGTTAAATGAAGGCCCTCCATATGACCCTGGGGGAATATCTGTCGATCGAGAACGGCCTCTTAGTCGTTCAACTTGAGTCCGCTTCGTCGCGGCTCGCCTCCAAAAAACGAGCACCCCGTTATGCATGAGCAAGAAGCTCTCGTCGTGGATGATCATCCGATCATTCGAGATGGCATTAAGCAGTTGCTTGTGCGAGCGTTTCCAGCGTTGCACATTCGCGATTCTTCAGGGACTGATCGGGTCTTGGAAGAGATCTGTAGCTACCCTTGGGCGTTTGTCACGCTGGATATCAATCTCCCGGGCAGGAATGGGCTTCATATTATCAGAGAGATACAAGGTTGTTGCCCGAAGGTCCCCATTATTGTCTTCAGTCTATTTTCAGAAGACCAATACGGTGCGCGCGCCTTACGGGCAGGGGCCGCCGCATACTTGTCAAAGGAGCGCTCACCGTTGGAGTTAGTAGAGGTCGTTCGGTCTGTCCTGCGGGGAGAAAAAAAAGGTCAGAGTCAGTTTGCTGCTCCAGCGTTATCCATTCGCGAAACTGAGGTCCTT
>DASTJX010000087.1:0-31840 GCA_035716265.1 Nitrospira sp. | reverse complement strand
GTATGGTGCAACGAAGCTTGCCGCCGAGCGCATCATTTTGCAGAATGTCCGGCACACCGTCGTTCGGATCGTGCTGACCGCGGGCACCTCATTGCTGCATGACCGCAGTTTTGTGGAAGACATGTGCCGGGCGGCCAGGGCTGGCAGTTTCATTACGCTGTATGCGGATGAGTTTCGCTGTCCGCTACCGGCAGGGGTTATTGCCCGTGCGATGTGGGAACTGATCTGTGGCGGAAGAACAGGCCTCTATCATCTCGGTGGCGGCGAGCGTCTTTCGCGCTGGGAAATCGGTCAGCTGCTTCTCGAGTGGTTCCCGGAGCTGCAGGGCCGGTTGGTCAAAGGCTCTTCGCGTGATCATACCGGTGCTCCTCGACCGGCCGATCTCTCATTGTCCACCACAAAGATCCAGCACATTCTGTCTTTTCCGATTCCAGGCATGCAATCCTGGCTGCACGAACGGCGTGGCCGGGGAGATGATCTCTGGGATTACCCGGTACCATGAACTCCGACCCCCTCTTCCTCGTCCTAGTTGGCTATGGGGCCATGGTGGTGCTCATGCTTATCCTCTGGGGGGTTCAGGTGGTCCACCGCAATGCCTCGATCGCCGATGTGGGGTTTTGTGCCGGATTAGTTGTGGTGGTGCTCTGGTACGCCCGATACGGATTCGGGGATCCCGAACGAAAGCTTCTCGTCGCCTTCATGGTGTGCGTCTATGCCGGCCGGCTCGGCCTCTTCCTCTTGTTCAATCGTGTGATTGGTAAAGCCGAAGACGCCCGGTACCAAGAGATGCGTCGCAGCTGGGGTGCCTCGGAACAAGCCAAGATGTTCGGGTACTTCCAGGTGCAAGCGGCAGCGGTGGCCGCCTTTTCACTCCCCTTTCTGGTGCTCATTCAAAACCCGAGGCCGGCGTTCGGATTCGTCGAGCTCGCAGGATTCTTCATGTGGATCGCGGCCATTTCGGGTGAGGCCGCTGCCGACCGGCAATTGGCGCGGTTTCGGGCACGACCATGGAATCGTGATCGGGTCTGTCGGGATGGTCTCTGGTATTACTCGCGCCATCCCAATTATTTCTTCGAATGGCTTCACTGGTGGAGCTACGTCGTGATGGCGATTGGAGCGCCCGGTTGGCCCCTGACACTCATCGGTCCGGCTGGTATGGGATGGGCGCTCCTGCGTGTGACTGGTGTTCCCTTGGCGGAGCAGCAGGCCCTGAAAACTCGTGGAGCGGAGTACCGTCGGTATCAGCAAACGACGAATGCGTTTGTACCGTGGCTGCCAAAGCGGTTACCAGTCAACTCTGACTGAGCTTGGCCAGTCTCGCCTTGGCCTTCTCCGCTTCCTGACTTGAAGGATACAGGCGAATCACGTCTTCATACAGCTGCCTGGCGTGAGGAATATTCATCTGGCGTTCTTCGAATTCTGCCGTTTCCAGTAGGTCCTTCGCCTTGTCGCCCGTGCAGGCCATGACAAACATCAGAAAGATGGCGGTGAGCAAACGGGTCATGTCGCCTGTGCTCCATGGTTGGGGGGCCCACCGAGCCCATGAGCCGGCGCGCGGCAAGGGCCATTCATCGTACGGCTACTCGAGCCAATGCTGCCACCAGGATGTCTTCCGGGGAGTCTGCCTCTTTGCATAGGAAGCCCCTCGCATTTTATCCCAGTCCACGACGATCCTGCCACGGTGCGCCTCATGCTGCTGTTGCCAGTTTTGGAGCAGATTCAAGCAGGCGTGATCGATGTGCCGCAGCGATGCGAAGTCCAGGTGGATTTCAGCATGCGGCGGCGCAATCTCCAGCGTGGCGGCCAATCGGGGGAGACTGACGAACGTCGCAATTCCCTGGAGGTGGAGCGTCAGCTTCCCTGATTCGGGATGATGCGCATAGAACGCTTCCAGATTCTGCGTCGTCTGGAGAAGTTTCGCAAGGGCAAGGACCAGGCCGAGAACAACGCCGGTCAGTAAATTGACGACAACGATCGTGCCCATGGTAGCAAAGAAAATGACGACTTCTCCTCTGCCATGCTTCTTGAGTTCCGGCAAAATCCCGAAGTTCATCAGTTTATAGCCCGTATAGACGAGCACGGCGCCGAGGCTCGCCGTCGGAATGAACCGGAGAACCGACGGCAGCAAGGAGACAAAGAGCAGCAGCCACACGCCGTGCAAGATCGCCGAGGCCCTCGTGCGGGCGCCCGCCTCCACGTTGGCTGAGCTGCGAACAATGACCCCCGTCATCGGCAATGAGCCGAGGAAACCACACATCATGTTTCCCACGCCTTGTGCCAGCAGTTCCCGGTTGTATCGAGTCCGCGGGCCGGTGTGCAGCTGATCGACAGCTGAGGCGGAGAGGAGCGTTTCGACGCTCGCGATGAAGGCAAGACCGAGCGCCTCCGCGAGGATCGAGGTGTCGAAAAAATGAGACAACGACTGGATAGTGGGCACGTGAACAATGGACAGGAGATTGTCCTGTACCTCGATGCGCTGGATCGGGATATCCAGGAGTGCTGAGACGGCGGTGGCAGTGGCAACACCCAGGAGCACGGCCGGCATGACATGGAACCGCTTGGGGAGTAGGACGTTCCACAGTACCATCGTGCCGATGGTCAGGATGCCAATACGGGCGGCGAGATGATGGTTCATCGGCGTGCTGTCGTCGTCGATCAGGCCTTTCCAGACCGCCGACGGAAGGGAGAGGATGTTCTCGAGGCCGGATCCTTTGGGCAAGTCGTCGATCATGATGTGGAATTGACTGGCAAAGATCAGGGCACCGATACCTGCCAGCATGCCGTGAATCACGGCAGGCGAAACGGCGCGGAACCACTGTCCCAATTGCAGCCATGACCAGAGAATTTGAATGAAGCCGGCGGCGATCACAATCACGCCGAATGCTTCCAATCCCTGTTCCCGAATGAGCTCATAGACAATGACGGTCAATCCAGCGGCGGGCCCGCTCACCTGCAACGGACAGCCGGAAATCCACCCGACGACGAGGCCGGCGACGATGCCCGTGACGATGCCGGAGCCGGTTGGAGCCCCTGACGCGATGGTGATCCCGATGCACAACGGCAGGGCCACCAAAAAGACCACAATGGAGGCCAACCCGTCGTGTCTCAGGCCGCTTAACATGGCGGAGAATGAGAATGGCATAGCGGTGCCGAGGATGCTGTTCATAGAGTCTCGATGCCTGTAGACTCACTCTAGTCGAGGAAGGATGATCCCCCAAGCAAATGCTGAAAAGACGCCGTAGTGGCCTCTCAGTGAGGATCAATCGATGCCATAGCGGGGTGCGGTGACGTGTTCGCTTCGGCAGCGCGGACAGCGGCTCGGTCTCGTCAGTTTCGTCCGGTCTTGAAATATGAAGTGGCACTCCGGGCAGGTGGAGGGCTCCAGAATGAAATGCCTCTCCCGGTCTCGGGCAATGGTCTTCACGACATGGACAAGGTGGTCCTCGACTTGCCGCTCAGAGATGCCGAGCATCTGCGCCAGTTGGTAAGCGGAAAGTCTCGTTCCGCTCAACAGCGCGATCATGCGCTGCCGCGCCGTCTGTGATGCCGGCAACATCCTGCCATCCTAGGGAAGCGTTCGGTGAATTCCAAGTTGAATGGCTGTCGTGACTTTGGCAGGATGAAGACACGATGATGCTGTCGCAGTGGGATGAAATGGCTGAGCTGGCGTTGAAGCGCGTAGAAGAGTCCGGCGCGGAATACGGAGATATCCGCCTCATGCAGAGCACCAGCCAAACGATCAGCGGCGAAGATCGGCGTATTGCTTCGGTCCGCGATGTGGTAGACAGCGGATTTGGCGTGCGCGTCCTGTATCATGGCGGTTGGGGATTTGCCGCGAGTTCGATTCTGTCCATCGAGGAAGTGCCGCGAGTTGCCGATTTGGCGATCGAGATCGCCAAAGGGTCGGCCTCTCTGGCCAGCGAGAGAGCCCGGCTTGTGGATGAGCCGATACACCGTGACCGGGTGGTCACCGCCAACCGGATCGATCCCTTCACCGTCCCGCTCGACCAGAAGACCATGCTGCTTCAAGAGGTGATGGAGTACGTGCAGCGCCAACCGGAGGTTGTCCGCAGCCATGCAAGTCTGTGGGCGCGGCGCGACAAGAAACTGTTTGTTTCGACCGAGGGCACACGTCTCGAATTTGATTTGGTCGCAGTACAGGGGGAATTCACGGCGACCGCGCGCCACGATGGCCGCTTCGCCTCACGAACGTTTACGACGCCGCACTTGCGAACCGGGTATGAGCTCATCGAGTCGGCCAATTTTATGGCCGAGGCTCCGCGGATCGCGTCTCAGGCGGCGGAAAAAGTCAAAGCGCCGGCCGTGCGACCCGGCACGTATGATCTCGTGCTCGATCCGGAGCACCTTTCATTGACCATGCACGAATCCTGTGGCCATCCGAGCGAGCTCGACCGGGCGCTGGGGTATGAGGCGAACTATGCCGGGACCAGTTTTCTCACACCTGAGAAGCGCGGCTCCTTTCACTACGGCTCTTCGCAAGTCAATCTGGTCGCGGACAACACGGAACCGGAGACTTTGGCTGCTACCGGATACGACGACGACGGCGTGGCCTGTCAAAAGTGGGACATTGTCCGCGAAGGGGTATTCGTCGGCTATTGCACGAACCGCGAGGTGGCCTCAAAAATCGGCGAGGCCCGATCGAGAGGTTCGAACCGGGCGGATAGCTGGGGAAGTGTCCCGATCGTGCGCATTGCCAACATCGGCCTCGAGCCCGGCCAGGCTTCGCTCGAAGACCTACTCGCCGACGTGAAACGGGGAGTGTATATCGAAGGACATGGGTCCTACAGCATCGACCAACGCCGCTATAACTTCCAGTTCGGCGGCGATGCATTCTGGCTTATCGAAAATGGAAAGCGCACCCACATGGTTCGGGACGTGATCTATCACGGCATCACGCCGGAATTTTGGAACAGCTGCGATGGTGTCGCTGATCGGCGGCACCGCCGGCGATATGGCTTCATCACGTGCGGGAAGGGCCAGCCCGGCCAATCCGGCTGGATGACGCACGCCGCGCCCCATGCGCGGTTCCGCCGGGTGGCGGTCATCAAAGGATGAACCAATCGTGACCATCGCACATGTCAAAACCTGGCCCAGGATGACCGGGCGCGATGAATTCCGATTTCTGGCCGATCTCGTGCTCAAGCGTTCGTCTGCGGATCAGACGGTCGTGAACCTTTACGATCAACATACCGGGACAACACGCTTCGCCAGCAGCCGTATCATCCAGAATGTGGACACGAGGCGGGGGACATTGACCGTCACCGTGGCGTTCGGCAGCCACCGGGGGTCCGCAAGTACGACGGATTTCTCCGCAGGCTCCGTGCACGATGCGCTCGCCCGGGCCGAACGCATTGCCCGTGTCTCTCCCGAGGATCCTGAGCATCTGCCGCCCCCGGACCCGCAAGTCTTTCCGACGCTTCAAACGAGCCGGCCGGAGACGGCCGCGGCGGGTCCGCCGCGGCGGTTGGAATATGCGAACGAGGCCATCGGGCAGTGCCGCATTGAAAATCTTGAAGCCGCCGGGATTGTCTCCTCTTCAGTCGCGTCGGTAGGTGTCGCAGCCAGTAACGGCTTGTTCGCGCAGGAAGAGCGTACCGAGGCGCGTTTCAGTCTCACCGTGCAAGCGGAAGATGCCACCGGTTGGAGCGCGGCGGCTCACCGCTCGATCGATCATTTGAAGATTCAGGACAGGACCTTGACGGCGATCAACAAGGCCAAGCGAAGCCGGGACGTTCAAGAACTGGCTCCTGGGCGGTACCGGGTCATCTTGGAGCCCGCCGCCGTGGCCGGACTCTGGAGCTGGATGCTCTGGACGCTGGACGCCAAATCCTATCAGAAGGGGACCAGCCCCTTTGCCGACCAGCTCGGCCGTCAGATTCTGGACGAACGACTCACGCTTCAAAACGTCCCCGGGCATCCCGACCTATTGGGTACGGGGTTCACCCATGAAGGACTGCCGAGCGAAGACGCGCTCTGGATCGAGAAGGGCGTCTTGAAACAATTGGTTTATGACCGATTCACCGCCAAACAACAGCGAATCAAGCGCATCCCGACGCTGGAAGCGCCGTGCTTGTCCGCGTCAGGCTCGACGGCGTTCAAGACGCAGGAACTGATCAAGCAGTGCGAGCGGGCGATCCTTGTGACGAATTTCTGGTATATCAGAACCGTCAATCCCACGGACCTTACGCTGACAGGCATGACACGGGACGGCACATTTCTGGTCGAGGACGGCCAGATCACGTCCGCGGTGCGCAACTTCCGTTTTCACGAGAGTCCATTGCGCGTGTTCAAGCACGTGGACGCGTGCACGGAACCGGCTGAAGCCGTCACCTCCGAAACGGGAAAAATGCTGGTGCCAGCCGTGATCCTTCGAGATTTCCACTTCTCAAGCGTCACCAGATTCTGAGGAACCATGAATGACGAGTGATCGAGCATTCGAAGCTGGATGGCTCACGCGGTTGGCCGCTGCGCTGTTGGGTCTTCTCATGTCGAGTCCACCTTTGTACGCCGAGACGCCGCTCTACGAGAATCTCGGGTCCCTGCATCACCCCATCAACACCACATCCGAGGCGGCTCAGCGGTATTTTGATCAAGGATTGCGGCTGGTCTACGCATTCAATCACGAAGCAGCCATTCGTTCGTTCGAAGAAGCGGCGAAGCATGATCCGAATGCCCCCATGCCCTACTGGGGCGTCGGATTAGCTCTGGGACCGAACATCAACGCGGCAATGTCCAAAGAGGACGAGCGCAAGGCCATTGAGGCGGTGAAACAAGCACGGAACCGCCTTGCCGCCGCCAGCCCTGCCGAGCGGGCCTACGTCGACGCCCTGGCCAAGCGGTATCTGGCCACACGTCGCGCTTCGCGCTCCGCACTCGATAGGGCCTATGCGGACGCCATGCGCACGGTGTGGAACGCGTATCCCGACGACCCGGACGCCGGTGTGCTGTTCGCCGAAGCTCTCATGGACGTGCGGCCCTGGGATTTGTGGACCGCGGAAGGAAAACCCAAGCCTGGAACGGACGAGATCGTGTCGACTCTCGAGGCGGTGATCGAGAAGTACCCTGATCATCCCGGCGCCTGTCACTACTACATTCATGCCCTCGAAGCGTCACGGCAGCCGGAGCGCGCGCTGGCTTGTGCAGACCGCTTGCCAGGCTTGATGCCGGGTGCCGGTCACCTTGTCCATATGCCGGCGCATATTTATACCCGCGTCGGGAAGTATCACGAATCGGCGGTCAGAAATGCCGAAGCGGCGAAGGTCGATGAACACTATCTGACGAGTGCTCACCTGACCGGCGATTATGCAGACGGCTACTACAGTCACAATCTCCATTTTTTGTGGTCCTCGCTCATGATGGAAGGGCGAAGCGAGGATGCTGTCGAGGCCGCCGCCTCGCTCCTCTCTACGATCACGAATGAGGAAGCTCGTAGCAACCGCAGCAAAGAGATCTATCTGACAACGAAACTTTTTGCTTTGATCCGTTTCGGGCGCTGGGATGAGCTCTTACGCGAGCCACCGCCATCGAAAGGCCTGCACCTGGTCGAAGGGGTGTGGCGGTTAGGACGCGGCCTCGCCTTAGTTGCCACAGGTCGAGTCCCGGGCGCAGAAGGGGAGCGGCACGCGCTCATCACGCTGACGAAGCAGTTCCGACGCAGCAAGAATCAACAGGACAAGCTCGAAAGAGACCTACTGAAGATCGCGGAACGACTGCTCGCAGGGCAAATTGCCGCCCAACGTCAGCGCTACGACGAAGCGATCAAGGCATTGAGGGAGGCGGTCCACCTACACGACTCGTTGCAGGGCGCGGAACCGCCGCATTGGCCGCTTCCTGTGCGGCAGTATCTCGGTCCCGTGCTCTTGTTGTCGGGCCGTGCTCCCGAAGCCGAAGCCGAGTACAGGGCGGATTTGAAATGGTATCCCGAAAACGGGTGGAGTCTGTTCGGCCTTCTTCAGAGTCTAAAGGCCCAACGGAAGGAGTCGGAGGCACACGAGATCGCTGTGCGGTTCGAAAAGGCCTGGACGCATGCCGACGTCACGCTTGTCGCGTCCCGATTCTAAAAGGGTGTGACCCACCGTGACCCCGTTTCAGATCCTCAGCGCCCGTTGCCGCCAGACGCACTGTCACTTTTGACAAATCCGGCATCAAACCGGCTACAATCGCCTCATTTCCGAACAGGAGGGTCTGCGTGCGATATGTCGTAGGCGTCATGGGGCCTGCCAAGGCGAGAAGAAAAGATGTGGAGAATGCACGGGTGCTCGGGGAACTCATCGCTCGGCGCGAGTGGGTGCTGCTGACGGGCGGCCGGGATGTGGGCGTCATGCATGCCGCGAGTCAGGGGGCAAAAAAAGTGGCCAGGAGCTTGACGGTAGGGGTCCTTCCCACGACACGGGATAAAATTTCCAAGTATGTGGATGTGGCGATCGTCACGGAAATGGGCAGCGCGAGAAACAATATCTGTGTGTTGTCGAGTCAGGTCATTGTGGCCTGCGGTTTGGGTGGCTCAGGGACGGTGTCCGAGGTTGCTCTGGCGCTCAAGGCCGGAAAGGAAGTCGTGTTGCTTGGTGCGACGCCGGTCGAGGAAAAATTTTTTAAAACTCTTGGGGGCCGGCTGATCTCGAGTGTCCAGACTCCGGAGGACGCCATCAACGTGATTCTGAAGCGGTATGAACAGGGCAACGGAGACGCTTCCCATCCGGCACAATCTTGGGGGCACTTTTAGCTGCTTGACAGACGCATCCGAGGCGACGCACCGGCCGTAGATCTGATTGAGGACATGGCGCGATCAATGCCTGTGATGCGCGAAATGAGGATAACCATGAGAGCTCTGAGATTGGCGATACCTATCCTGCTGGCGGTCATCCCGTTCTTCGCAGGCGAGCGCTCGATCGTCCGTGAAGGGCACGCAGCCGAATCCGACTCCATGGCTAAAGCCTACTTTGCAGGCGGGTGTTTCTGGTGCATGGAGGAAGCCTTCGAAAAGGTTGACGGGGTCATCGAGGTGCTGTCCGGTTATATGGGCGGAAGCGTCAAGCACCCGACCTATGAAGAAGTGTCAGCGGGACGAACAGGTCACGCTGAATCGGTCGAAGTGCGCTATGATCCGAGAAAAGTGACGTACCCTCAATTGCTTGAAGCCTTTTGGCGCAACGTGGATCCGGTCACGCCTGAGGCGCAATTTTGCGATCACGGGAATCAGTATCGAGCCGCCATTTTTTATCAAGGGGAAGAGCAAAAGCGTCTGGCAGAGGAATCAAAACGCGCGATCGAGCAATCCAAGCGGTTTGAGACGCCGATTGTGACGGAAGTGACAGCTGCAGTCGAATTTTATCCAGCCGAGGAATACCATCAGGATTTCTACAAAAGGAATCCCATCCGCTACAAATACTACAAGTTCACCTGTGGCCGGGCGCAGCGCCTCGAAACGTTATGGGGAAAGTCGTAGCCTCGGGTTGCCTAATTTCATACACTGCCTCAAAAATGACGCAGCCTGTCGTACTTTGAACAGTTCTGTTCCGTACTTGCAAGCCTCGCAGGGACGCGTTCTCCTTACCTTTTCGCAGCCTTACACGAATGAGAGTGCGGCATGATTGTTGACCTGCTTAAGCGGGATGAAGACATGTCGTACCAATGTCCTGCGGCGCATCGGACAAGCCTCCTGCGCTGTCTTGGTGGCGATGCTGATCGTCGTGGTGGTTCCCACCGCGACAAATTCGGATTTCGATAGTCGTCAGCACTATTCGCAACAGGAGATCCGTCGTGCCATCGTCTTTTATGCGAGACGCTACCGCCTGGATCCGGCTTTGCTGCGTGCCGTGATGAAGGCCGAGTCCGGCTATCGTCAGCATGTGGTTTCAAATAAAGGCGCAATTGGATTGATGCAGTTGACGCCGGATACGGCTGCGACGTTGCGCGTCGCCAACGTGTACGATTCGATGGAAAACATCCGGGGAGGGGCTAAACAGCTTCGCCATCTCCTCAACCTGTACGGAAGCGACCTTCCTCTGGCCCTCGCTGCCTATAATGCCGGAGTGCATCGGGTGAAGGGCCGCACCGTGCCCCGGATACGGGAGACTCGCGCGTACGTCAGGAAGGTGCTCAGGTATTATCGTGAACTAAAGGGAGAGCATCGACCGGTTCGACAGGTGTACCCTCGGCCGAAGCCCGTCGGAGGAGTGAATCCGTCGCGAAGGTAGGTCGGGACGTTAGTACTTGGCCTTCATCAAAATCGATCGCAGGCGTTCACGCTGAGCCGGCCTGATGCCGGTGAATTCCATACCGAAACACTGACCGTCCACCCACCGGACGATCGCTTGATCGATACGTAGCGGCCATTCCTGGTCTTGAAGAAAGATGGACAACTTGAGAGACTGTCCTCCTTTCACTTCCGTCAACGAAGTCAGCCTGCACCCATTCGTTGAAACATCCAGCAAGGTTGCTTCACCTTCGAATTCGCCGTCTCCGAAGAAGAACACACGTCGATTCAGCTCCAGCCGGCGGCCCCGCCGTTCGCAGTCCTGCTGACCGTCTGGCTCGCGGTCCGATTGCGAGGGCCTTCCTTTACCTATCGTCACGATTTGCCCCTCTGGTAGATCCGCTACCAAGTCGAATCCTCAACAGAATTAACTCGAACGAACTCGTCGCAACTCTATCATCATCGTCCGGCATGACGCGAGTAAATACGTAAGAGTTTTTGGACGTATTTCCGACGCTTGACGCGCCTAGATAGCCTCTGCGACAAAGGAAGATAGAGAATCTCCAGTGACCAAAAGACTGGCAAATAAACGGATGGCCGACCTGGGACAATCCGAGATTCGGGCCATGACCCAGGCTTGCGTCTCAGCCGGTGGTCTCAATATGGCTCAGGGAGTCTGCGACACCCCGGTGCCTGTGGTTGTCTTAAAGAACGCTGCAGAGGCCATGATGCAAGGGCGCAACAGCTATTCGCGGTTTGACGGATTGCCGGAACTTCGTCAAGCGCTCGCAGTCAAGTTGGATCGCGACAACGGGATACAAGCGGATCCGGAAACAGACATTACGGTGAGCGCCGGGGCGACCGGTGCCTTTCATTCAGCTTGCGTCGCGCTGCTGAACCCGGGGGACGAAGTCATTCTGTTTGAGCCGTACTATCAGTATCACATCAGTGCCTTGCTTGCGGTGGAAGCGCGACCTGTGATCGTCCCAACGGCCGGGCCGGACTGGATGTTTGTCCCGGGAGCCGTTGAGCGCGCCATCACGCCAAGCACCAAGGCCATTCTCGTCAATTCGCCGGGTAATCCCTCTGGAAAAGTCTTTACGAGCGATGAGCTGGAAATCCTGGCACGGATCGCCACGGAACACGATCTGTTTGTCTTCACCGATGAAATTTACGAGTATTTTGTGTACGACGGTCACCGGCACATCAGTCTGGCCTCATTAGACGGCATGGCGGAACGAACCATCACAATCGGCGGCTATTCTAAAACGTTCAGTATCACGGGATGGCGCGTTGGCTACAGCGTGGCCGCCTCCAGATGGGCGCAGGCGATCGGCGCCATGAACGATCTGCTCTACGTCTGCGCCCCGACGCCGTTGCAAGCGGGAGTAGCGGCCGGAATACAAGAACTGTCCGGTGCTTTTTATCGGCAACTCGCCAAGGACTACCAACACAAACGGGACCGGTTTTGTGCTGCACTGGCCCAGGCGGGTTTGCCTCCCGCCGTACCACAAGGCGCCTATTATGTGCTGGCAGATGCCAGCAGGCTTCCCGGCAGGACAGGAAAAGACCGCGCCATGCACGTCCTCAAGCATGCCGGCATTGCCGGAGTTCCGGGCGAGGCGTTTTTCGCCGGGCCGGACGGCTCGCGCTACATTCGCTTCAGCTATGCCAAGACTGACGCAGATGTAGACGAAGCCTGCCGACGCATCGCACGGCTTCCTTGAGCCAGGGAATCCTTTACTTGTCCTGATCACAGACCCGTGATATGAAAATACATATGACCCCGTCATCCTGGAAAATAGGTTTCGTTTTCCTGCCACTGGTTTTGACTGCGGCCTGTACCAGCCCGCTGGTCAGGCAGGAACAGGGAGGACCGCCCCCGGCCCCTCCCACGTCGGGCGTCCCTCAAGACCGGCATGTGCTGGCCGGCGAGTGGGATTACGAAGATGGCGCCGTCGTCACGCTTACGCTCGATGAACAGGGAAACGGCTCGTACCCCTGGAAAGACGGCCGGTTCGTGACGCACTCCCTCTCCGATCATGTGTGGCAGGGGATGTGGATTCAGAGAGAGAACGACCGAGAGGGAGGATTCACCGTGCAGTTCTCTCCTGATTTTTCCGACGGGGAAGGCCAATGGTGGTATACGAGGATTGAAGGTGACCGTGCGCCGACCCAAAAGGGCGGCACCTTCCGCTTAACGAGAAAAACTTCCCGCTCCGCAGCGAATGAGACCTCCCTCGCACCGTGAGATCAATGCAGGAGCGTAAGCATGTCCGGTTCGCCGTGCAACGGCCGGTCTCGTTTCGCGGAGATCTGCTGTCCGGTGAGGGAACCGTTTTAAACATTTCGCGACAGGGCTGCGCCATTCTTTCCGACACGGCGCTCGAGACGGAAGCCTATCTCCAGCTCCATGTGCAGTTGCTGGAGCAGGAGGACCCGGTGCACGTCGATCTGGCGGCGGTGCGATGGTCTACCGCGAAGAAATTCGGTGTAGAGTTCATCAAAATGCATCACGATGTCGGAGAACGGCTCAAGCAATTCGTGCAGCTGTTGGAATCAGGCGGCTAGCACTGACATTATTTCATCGCCACCGTTCGCACTTGCTCATATGTCGTCATGCCGGCAAGGACTTTCAAGATTCCGTCCTGAATCAGCGTGATCATCCCCGCCTTCTTGGCAAGGCTGATCATCTCTGCTGTCTTCGCCCGGTTCTGGATCAAATTCCTGAATTCGTCCGATCCTCTCAAGAGTTCATGCAGGGCGACGCGTCCTTTCAATCCTGTTTGATTGCAGTGGTCGCAGCCGCGCCCGCGGGAGAGCATGAAGGCGTCTCCGTAGGGTTGGACGCCCAGGGTCTCCCAAGAAGCCGGGCCGTACTCGCGCACCAGTTTCTCGTACTCCTGGAGCGTCGGATGATACCTCTCTTTACAATGACTACAAATCCGTTTACAGAGACGTTTGGCCAGGACCCCTTGCATCGCATCGGCAAAGTTGAAGGGATCGCACCCCAAGTCGAGCATGCGGGTCACGGTTTCGACTGCGCTGTTGGTGTGCAGAGTGCTCAACACCAGATGTCCAGTCAACGAGGCTTCAACGGCCACTTCGGCAGTTTCCTTATCCCGCATCTCGCCGATCATGATGACATCCGGATCGGCGCGAAGGAATGACCGTAGGGCCGCGGCAAATGTGAATCCGATCTTGGGCAACACCTGCACCTGCCTCAGTCCTTCCTGCGTGATCTCGATCGGATCCTCGGCCGTCCAGATTTTCCGGGCATCCGTGTTCAGATGA
Organism: Nitrospira sp.; assembly: GCA_035716265.1. Taxonomy (GTDB): domain Bacteria; phylum Nitrospirota; class Nitrospiria; order Nitrospirales; family Nitrospiraceae; genus Nitrospira_C. The sequence continues at coordinate 18,330 of DASTJX010000087.1, read as the reverse complement.
TGAAGGACTGCGTGCAGCGTCGTCGTTTTTCCCGATCCGGTCGGGCCGACGCACAAGAGAATTCCGTGAGGCCTTTCGATCACTTCCAAGAGACCGGCCAGGGTGGGCGGCGCGAACTCCATGGCTTCGAGCGGCATGGGTTCCCTGGCCGTGAGGAGACGCATGACGACATCCTCGTTGTTTCCTGCCGTCGGCATGGTGGCTACTCGTACTTCGATTTCCCGATCGCGGTTCAGCCGGAAACGCAGCTTGCCGTCCTGCGGCTTTCTTCGCTCGGCAATGTCGAGATTTGCCATGATCTTGATGCGCGACACGAGGGCCCTGCGGTACGCGGCCGGAATGCGCATATATGTCGAACAGGTGCCGTCGACGCGAAGGCGGATAGCCGTTTCCTTGCGATCGGAATAGGGTTCGATGTGAATGTCTGACGCTTCCTGGCGGTAGGCTTCGACAATAATCTGGTTGGCGAGGCGGACGATGGCCGAGTCATTCTCGTCGACCTCATCCACGTCGCCGGTCGAGGACTCCTCCGCTCGCGCCTCGTGCACGAGTTCGCCCAGGGTGTCCTCGATCGATCCGGTATCCGTCATTCCGATCGTCGATTGCAGAAAGCGCTTTATGTCGCTTTTCAGCGCCACCGCATAGCGGATCGTCATGCCGGGGAAGGCCCGTTGGATGTCATGACCTCTGACGATATCGTGCGGGTCGTCTATCAGTACGTCGAGGACGCTGCCGTTAGCTTTTAGCGGTACCCACGAGTGTTTCCAGAGATAGTCGTGGCTCAAGTCTTTGACGAGTTGAGGAGCCACGATCGTGCGTTCATCGTAGGGAATATAGGGGCAATCAAAAAACTTGCTCAAGGCCTTGCCGATGGCGGCCTTGGGAACGCGATAGTGCTGGATGAGCAGATCCTCCACATCGACGCCTTGCTGGAGGGAATCCTGGAAGGCCTTGATCAGCTCTCCTTGACGGATGAAGCTTTCATCGATCAGGAGATCAAAGGCGCGTGGATCGATCGTCTTGCTGACGTTTCTTTGCACGATCATTTAGGTACCATACCGCTGTCTGCGATCGCCGAGCGTGGCTAAGGTGCATCTTGGCGGAGTCTGTACCCGGTCTCTGGAGGCACTCCTGCCTGCCATCGATCGGTATTCGACCCGGTCATTGGTGATAGGTGCGAGTATACGGCTCTCGAAGCGATCCTCAATGAATAAGTGAAAAGGAACAGAGCCGTGCCGTGAGGGCTATCAGCTCTTAGGAGGGTGGCCGACCGGACGCCGGATCCAGCAGGTCATACAACGCCGAATAATCGGCTTCGCCAAGGCCTCGTGCGATGGCAGCTTCCAAAACCGAAGCCGATCCTTCTAGCGTAGGAGTCGTCATACCGCGAGTCGTGGCCTCCTCCATAAAGAGTCTGACATCCTTGAGCAGATGGCGGGTGGAGAAATTCGGATGACGGTAGTCGCGCTTGAGCAAACGGGGCAGCTTCTTGTCGAACGTCGGCGCATACAGCGCGCTCTCACGCAAGACCGCCATGAACATGTCAACTGATACCCCGGCCCGTCTGATGAGCCCGAGGCTCAAGGCAAAGGCCGAGGTCTCGGCTGCGATCAGCTGGTTGAGCGCCAGTTTGAGTGCGGCGGCCGTGCCCACCGGTCCGACAAGCCGAGGCTCGCGGCCGAGGGACCGGAACAACGGCGCGAGTGTGGCAAATTGGTCTTCGGTGCCTCCGACCATGACTAACAGAGTTCCGGATCTGGCTTCGGTCAAACTCCCCAGGACGGGCGCCTCGCAGTATGTCCCTCTGCATCGTTCGACTGCTCGCTTGATCTCAAGGCTGTCGTTGGTACCGATGGTGCCCATTTGTATGACTGTCTTGCCTGGGAGCGCGGCGGAGCAGGTAGGCGAGAACAGGACGGAATGAACGGCCGGTGCATCAGTAAGAAGAAGCAGGACAAGGTCCGCTTGAGTGACCGCTGCCTCGGCTGCTCCGACCACGGCAATGCCCTGCGCTTGAAGTGGAAGGGCCTTGGTCGGCGTGCGGTTGTACGCGACTACTCTGTGGCCCACCGCCCCCAAGCGTTCGGCGATGGCTTTGCCGAGCAAACCTGTTCCGAGTAAGGCGATCTTCAGCGGAGACGTCATCACCGCTTCTTTTTCGTCCGCGCCCGGTCGGCGTGCGTCTGTAGCAGCGGACGCAAATCGACTGGAGCGGTTGCCGCAACTGCAATGACACCCCGGAAGCGGGGAGTCGCCTGGTTGAAGGTAAATGGGCGGCCCTCGGCATCGGCCACTGACCCGCCGCTTTCCTGCACCAAGAGGACTCCCGCCGCGAGGTCCCATTCATTCTCCGGTTCGATCGTCAGTGTCGCCTGCATTCGCCCCGCAGCCACCAGCGCCAGCGCATTGGCAATCGAAAACATCGGGCGGCAACGGACCTGGCCGTCCAGATCATCCCACCGACCGTTGCGATACTCCCACGGGCTTACGTGGACGTGCGTCATCGCACCGGCCGGCGTTTCCGGGGTGTGCCGGGAACCGTTGCGGTGGACGCCTTGGCCCCGGATGGCCGTAAACAGTTCATCCGTTGACGGATTGAAGATGGCACCGAGGATCGGAATGCCGTCCTGAATGAGCCCGACCGAGATGCAATACTCAGGAAGTTTGTTTACGAAGGCTTTCGTGCCGTCAATTGGGTCGACAATCCACACCCGGGCCTTGCCGAGCCGGGCAGGATCATCCGGTGATTCCTCGGAAAGCCACCCATCGTTGGGGAAATGCGTTTCCTGCATTTCGCGGAGGATCCGATTCACCTCGAGATCGGCGGTCGTGACCGGCGAACGATCATTCTTGGTCTGAACCTCGAATCCCTTGTGGCTCAGCTCCAGTGCCCTGGCGCCGGCTATTCTGATGGTGCTGCTGAGTTGGGCGAGTTCTCGTTCCATGGTGCTGTGAGCGATGAGCGATGAGTCATGATCAGAGTACCAGGTATTGAGGTATCGGAAAAGCACAACCCCGAGACAGATTCCCCTTGACCGCTCGTTCGAACGTGCGTACAAGCAGGCCCATGCCGGCGACGATGGCCGCGGATGGCTTCCTCGATATTGGACTTCGAACAGCCTGACACACAACAACGGATGAAGCTGGTTCAGAAGCGCTCAAAAAAAACCGGCCTACCGCCCGGGACGCTGGTCCACATCGGCGAGCGGAGGACTGAACATGTCAGGTTCACCGTCTTCCACTACAGCGCAGGCGGCTGCGAGGAACTGCAACCTCACCAAGCCAACGAGCTGGCGCCGCCCGCCGACGAGTCGGTCGTCTGGATCAACGTCAGTGGGGTACATAACGTCGACGTGCTCGAGGCGCTCGGCAAGCAGTTTTCTCTGCACCCGCTGTTGTTGGAAGATATCGCCAATACGGACCAGCGGCCAAAGCTCGACGACTATGAAACGTATTTTTTTCTTGTGATGAAGATGCTGTCATTGACGGACCGGAAAGAGATCGCCGTTGAGCAGGTCTGCCTGGTGCTCGGACGAAATTATGTCCTCTCGTTCCAGGAAAATGGCACCGATGTCTTTCAGCCGGTCCGCGACCGTCTGCGGGGAGGGAAGGGAAGGCTGCGTCAATCAGGCGCCGACTATCTGCTATACGCCCTCGTGGATGCGATCGTTGATGAATATTTTGCCGTCCTGGAGTTCATGGGCGAAAAAATCGAGGTGCTGCAGCTCACGGTTGTCGACGATCCCAAGCCCGAAACGCTCAACGAGATCCACGGGCTTAAGCGCCAGCTCTTGTTTGTTCGACGGGCTGTCTGGCCCCTGCGTGATGTGATGAACAACCTGTCGCGTTCAAATTGCCCGTTCCTCCAGGAAGCCACCAAGCTGTTCTTCCGCGACGTCTACGATCATGTCGTGCAGATCGTCGATACCATCGAAACGCTGCGCGAGATGGTCTCGGCCAGTTTGGATATCTATCTCTCAAGCGTCAGCTACCGCCTGAATGCCGTCATGCGGGTGTTGACCGTCATTACCACCATCTTCATGCCGCTCAGCTTTATCGCCAGCATCTATGGCATGAACTTCGAACACATGCCAGAGTTGAAGTCGACGTGGGGGTATCCGATCGTGCTGGCCGCGATGACGGTGGTTGGACTGGGCATGCTGGTCTTGTTCAGGAACAAACGCTGGCTTTAGAAGTCGATCGCTCTGTCCCCGCGGCATGCCGCGGTCACCGCCCAAGCCATTTCCCCTTAAATCCTCGGCCTTGGTATACAGATGCTGGCCTGGTCGCTCGCTAGGCTTACTGATGTGTCGTGAGCGCGGGACGAAGTGTCCGGTTAGTCGTTTTGAACCTCGACGCGATCCACGAAGTACGGCGTGTCGCCGAAGCAGGTCGTGGGCAGATAACGGTATTCTTTGTAATGAAGCACGACGCGTTTCCCCATCGCTTCGGACAGCTGATCGGCCAAGGCGTCGTCCCAGACCGTAAATTCCCACAGGACAGGCGCCGTACCGGGGACGGTCGTCATGGCAAGTTCTCCCTCATGGGTCTTGCAAAACCATCCTTTGGTCGAGAATTTCTGAATGTAGCCGGCACGATTGCCGTCAGAGTAACTGTAGTTAAAGGCGACCAGGAGCGCGCCGGCGGCCAGGAACAAGAGCACCAAGAAGAATCGGGGTCTAAACAGCCACATGACAAGACAATCGCCGCGACGTTCGCGCGGCCCTTCCGGACTCAGGATGAAAAATCGGCAAACAACCAGGGGGCCTCAGCCCTGCGCCGGGCTTCATAGGCTTCGATCGCCGGCTCATGCTGTAACGTCAAGCCGATCGAATCCAGTCCGCGATACAGGCAATCCTTTCGAAACGGATCAATCGTGAATCCATACACCGTGCCGTCGGGAGTCGTCACGGTCTGCTGACCGAGATCGACCCTGGCCCGATACCCTGGCATCGCCATCACGTCCCTCATCATCGACTCAACGGCGTCGGCTTGCAAAGCGACCGGCAGGATACCGTTCTGAAAACAATTGTTATAAAAAATGTCCGCAAAGCTGGACGCGATGATGCACCGGAATCCCTGATCAAGCAAAGCCCAAGGAGCATGTTCACGCGAGGAGCCGCAGCCGAAGTTGTCTCGGGTCAAAAGGATGGCGGCACCCTGATACCGGGGCTGGTTCAAAAAAAACGAAGGATCCGGAGAGCCGTCCTTCTGCTTGCGCCAGTCGAAAAAGAGGCCTTCACGGAGACCGGTGCGCTTGATCGTCTTGAGAAATTGCTTCGGGATAATTTGATCGGTGTCGACATTGACGCGGTCCAATGGGGCAACGAGACCGGTCAATTCAGTGAACGCTTGCATCAACGTCCTTGCGTGAACATGTTGGGCGCCGCTATGACCAACGCCTGATGTCGACAAAACGGCCTTCGACGGCTGCAGCCACGGCCATGGCCGGCGAAACCAAGTGCGTCCGGCCGCCTGCGCCTTGACGACCCTCGAAATTGCGATTGCTCGTGGAGGCGCATCGCTCCCCCGGTTGTAGCACATCGGCATTCATGGCGAGGCACATGCTGCAGCCCGGTTCCCGCCATTCGAAACCCGCCGCCGTGAAGACGCGATCGAGCCCTTCGGCTTCGGCCTGCTGTTTGATCAGACCTGATCCAGGAACCACCATCGCATGGACGGTCTTGGCGATGTGCTTCCCCTTGGCGAGGCTGGCGGCAAGCCGCAGGTCCTCCAGGCGAGAGTTCGTGCACGAACCGATGAAGACGCGATCGATCCGGATGTCGGTGATGGGCATGTTCGCCTTCAGGCCCATGTACGCCAAGGCGCGTTCGGTCGCCTGCCGGGTTTTCTCATCGACGATGGTGGTGGGATCCGGAACGTTTCCGTCAACGCCCGTCACCATGCCGGGACTTGTCCCCCAACTCACTTGGGGGGCGATGTCTTCCGCCTTCATGACCACGGTCGCATCATAAGTCGCATGCTCATCGGTCTTCAGATGCTGCCAGGCACGAACTGCTTGATCCCATAAAGCGCCGGTCGGCGCGAGTGGACGACCCTTGAGGTAGGCAGTGGTCTTGTCATCCGGCGCGACCATGCCGGCGCGTGCACCGGCTTCGATCGACATGTTGCACAGCGTCATCCGTCCTTCCATGCTGAGCTCTCGGATCACCGAGCCGGTGTACTCAATGACATATCCCGTCCCGCCGGCCGTTCCGATTTTCCCGATAATGGCAAGGATGACGTCCTTCGCAGAGCAGCGATCTGAGAGCACGCCGTCGACACGCACCTCCATGGTCTTCGCTCGCTTCTGAATCAGACATTGCGTGGCGAGCACATGCTCGACTTCACTGGTGCCGATTCCGAAAGCCAACGCGCCGAAGGCGCCGTGCGTCGACGTATGAGAGTCTCCGCAAACGATGGTGGTACCGGGGAGCGTAAAACCTTGTTCCGGACCGATCACATGGACGATGCCCTGCCGGACGTCGCTCATGTTGAAGAGCGTAATGCCGGAATCTCTGCAGTTGTCTTCCAGCGTCTGAATCTGTAGGGCGCTGACCTGGTCTGCGATGCCAAGGCGCCGGTCCGTTGTCGGAACATTGTGATCGGGCACCGCCAAGGTAGCGCCTGGACGGCGAGGTCGGCGACCGGCGAGCTTCAGTCCTTCGAAGGCTTGTGGCGACGTGACTTCGTGAACCAGTTGTCGGTCGATGTAGAGCAGTGTCGTTCCGTCCGTCTCGGCACGGACGACGTGGGATTCCCAAATTTTGTCGAACAGCGTCTGGCCGGCCATCTCCTCTCTAATCCCATCTCCCTTTCTTGCGAGGCGTCATTATACAGAGACTGCCTAGTGGATGTACAAGAGCGTTTGCCTTGCCCTCCATGGACGTGCTACCACGCTGTCGGCATGAGTTTCCAGCCCTGGTTGGACCCGACCATTGTGGAGTGGACGCAGCGGCTGCTCGACAGTTACCGGCATTGGGTTGGGGCAGAACTACTCGAACGAATAGGAGATCCCGAACTTCAAGCGTACGCCCTGTTTGAGTCGCCGCTGGTGGTGGTGTCCCACGGCACGCAAACGGATCCCATCCTGAATTACGGGAACAGGATGGCCCTCACATTGTGGGATATGACGTGGGAGCAACTGATCGGCACACCGTCGCGGCTTACCGCCGAACCGGTCAATCGCGCTGAGCGGGAATCGATGCTCGAGCAGGCGCGCGTCCGCGGCTACCTTGATACGTATCGGGGCGTGAGGATATCCAGAAGCGGCCGTCGCTTTCTTGTTGAAGGCGCCGTCATTTGGAACGTACTCGATGCCGGCCGGCAACCAATCGGGCAAGCCGCAACGTTCGCCCGCTGGACGTGGCTGTCATAAGGACTGAGGCCGACATCATCCGTCCTCCTCGGAAGGCTGGACGGGAAGCCGGGAAAAGCGCGGAACGGAGCGGCCGTCGACCATGACCGTGTCGAGAAACATCGCCGCGGGCCTGACCCAAAGCCCTCGGTCGCCATACAAGGCGCGATACACGACGAAGGATTCCTCAGTTTCCGAATGCCGGGCAATCCCGATAACGTCGTAGTCACGCCCTTTGTAGTGCCGATAGCGGCCGGGCTTGATCATCGTGTATTCTTTCGCTCGTCACCATATATCTGTGACGACCATGCGAAAGCAAACGGCTTCACTCACGTTCGCGTTATTGGCGGCCGCCGGTCTTGCCGCGACGGGGTCGTCCTGCCGGCAACAGACCTGGGAATCAGCCATGACCGCCGGCCAGGAGGCGGTGCGGCAGGGGAATTACGCAGAAGCCGAGCACATGTTCCAGATGGCCGTGCAGAAGGCTGAGACCTTCGGTCGCGAAGATCGTCGTGTGGCCGTCAGCCTCTCCCAGTTAGCGCAGGTCTATGCCGGTCAGGGTAAACACGTTGAGGCCGAACCCGTCTATCTTCAGGCCCTGAAGATCTATCAGGCTGTCCATGGCGAGAATCATGCTGACGTCGCGGCGACTTTGAACAATCTCGGCGTGCTCCATCGCATGTACGGGCAGTATGCGGAAGCCGAGCCGTTATTGAGCCGAGCGCTCGTGATTAAAGAACGGCTGTTGGGACCGAACCATCCCGATGTGTCGTTGAGCGTCACAAACTTAGCGCAGTTATACGTGGCCCAGGGTCAGCCCGCAAAAGCCGAGCCGTTGTACCGTCGCGCGCTGTCCATCAAGCGGGAGGCTCTGGGGATGTCGCATCCGGAAGTAGCCAAGACCCTCGAAGATCTGGCCAACGTCTTGCGCAAACTCGGTCGGAGCTCTGAGGCCGTGGCTCTGGATTTGGAAGCACGGGAGATCCGCGCGAAGCGGAGTTGAAGATGCGCGGTATTCCGTTGTAGCGTGTTCGCATGCCGAACGAGAGTCAGCCGCTCTCTCCGAACTGGCGCATGAACGCCCTGGTGGCTCGCTTTGTCGGCGTCGTCACCATCGCGCTTGGTTTCATCTTAGGCCTGTATGCTCTGGATGAGCAGGGCTCACGCTGGCTGCATACAGCGCTCGGACTGTTGGTCACCGGTATGCTCGCTCAAGGGTATGCGCTATACTGCTCGATCAAACGTATGCAACAACTTCACGATCGACCGAAGACATGAAGCGTGCCGGTAGAACGGTTCCTTCCCTTTTCATCTCGCTCCTGCTCGTGTACGCCACCTTGGTCGCCTGCGGTGGTCCTTGGCGCGACGGTTATTTCAAGAAGGGTGTCGACCGGCTCACGCAGGACGAGGTCTCGGAAAAATTGGGCCCTCCCCACACGGCCAAGACTCCCGCACTTGGCGGTGATACGATCTGGACATACCGTGTCCCTTACAGCGACAAAGATCTCGACCCGATGGACCTCTCCGGGATCACGAATGCGGCGAACGAGGCCGCATCACTGATCGGCAAAGGGGCGCAAGATGGTCCCAAGCCGACCCTCTATTGCTTTCGCTATATTCTGACCTTCAACGAGCAAAAAGTTCTTAAACGTTGGAAGCGAGAAGAGTGCGTACCCGGTACCCGCGATTCTCTGCATGCCGGTTAGCTAAAGGTCCCGTGGGGATCCATTCATGATCACATGGCTTCCGCAGGTCGATAGCTCGATCGTCGTGGACAGCCTGAAGTCCCTGCTGTTGCTGTTGTCCGTCCTCATTGCCCGCGCGCTCATCGTCCGCTCGATCGCCAGGAATGCCGCCCTGACCATGGAAGCGAAGCGCCGGTGGGTCGTCTCCGTGCGCAATTCGATGGTCTTTGTCTTTCTCCTTGGTCTCGTCGTGATCTGGGCCCACGAGCTGCAGGCATTCGCCGTGTCCCTCGTCGCGCTGGCTGCGGCTTTAGTGTTGGCCACCAAGGAGCTTATCCTCTGCTGGAGCGGTGCGGCATTGCGGGTCGGCGGAAAAGTGTACATGGTGGGCGATCGAATCCAGATAGCCGGCCATCGGGGCGTCGTGCTGGATCATGATATTTTTGCGACGAAGCTACTGGAAATCGGTCCCGGGCAGGCCTCACATCTGTATACCGGACGCGTCACGGTGTTTCCCAACAGCCTGCTGTTCACGAATGCCTTGGTCAAAGAGAACCCGAACCAGGAATACGGCCTCTATACGCTGACCGTCCCGCTCGCGGTTGGCGAGGATTGGAAACAGGCCGAGGCGCGGCTGCTCGAGGCCGGCAGGGCCGAATGCACCACCTTCATGGCGGAAGCCAGCCGACAGATGAAACTCCTCGAGCAACAAAACCTCCTCGAGGCTCCGTCGCCGGAACCGCGAATTACCATTCAATTGTCGGACGTGGGCCGGGTCGTGCTTGTGCTGCGTTTTCCCGCTCCTGACCGAGGCCGATCTCGCATTGAGCAGGCGATTCTGCGGCGGTTTCTCGCCGCCGGCTGACAGGTGATGGCGCGCCGATGCCCTTCGAGCCTCGCTGTCTTGACTGTCCGGGGTGCTCGTGCGACTCTGGGCCGCTCTGATGACCGATCGTGCAATTCATCGCCGGATTTGGAGGTGCCCATGCGAACCATGCTGACCGTGGCCGTTGCCGCCTTGTGGTTGACGACGGTGACTGTGCTGGCCGTCGCCGACGACGCCGTCACGGGCGAGATGAACCAACTGAAAGCCGACATCAAGGCCGAAAAAGAAGCGATGAAGGCCGACACGAGGACGAAGAAAGCCGAGATGAAGCAGTTGAAGAAGGAACACAAGCGCAACATCAAGGCCAAGAAACGAGAGATGAGAGAAAAGAACAAGGCGAATAAAGACAGGATGAAGGTGCAGAGAGATGCCATGAAGACGCAGAGTCAGGATCTGAACCCAGCCGGTCAGGACATGAAACCTGCCGTTCCGGATCTTCCCGCACCACAAGCTCCCGGTGCACAATAACCTCGGCAAGACGTCTATAGCAGTCTGACCCAATCGCGGGCCGTTAAGGCGGCCCTGCTCGCCTTCACCCCGTGCCACCGGCCTTTTGTGCGGTTGCCGAACGTCATGAAAATCGCCACCTACAATGTGAATTCGCTTCGAAGACGGCTACCGGTCGTCCTCGACTGGTTGGAAAGAGAAAAACCCGATGTCTTGTGCCTACAAGAGACCAAAGTCCAGGACAGCGAGTTTCCTCTGATGGCTCTCCTGCCGTCCGGGTATGAGATCAGCTACCGAGGCATGAAAAGCTACAACGGGGTGGCGGTGCTGAGCCGTACAAAGCCGGAATTGGTGAGAGCTGGTCTCGACGATGGTGGAGACCCGGACGAGCCGCGACTTTTGCATGTCGTTGTGAACGGGATCGCCATCATCAATACGTACATCCCGCAGGGATTCGAGATCAATTCACCCAAATATGCCTACAAGCTTGAGTGGTTGAAGCGGCTCCGCGCGTATTTCGAGAAACATCTTTCACCGTCGCTGCCGGCCATCTGGTGTGGCGACATGAATGTGGCGCCAAGAGCCATGGACGTCCACAGTCCGGAGAAGCATCTCAAGCATGTGTGTTATCACGAAGCGGCGCGGGAGGCGTATGCGTCGACGGTCGCGTGGGGATTTTACGACGTCTTCGTGAGACTCTATCCGGAGCGGCAGCAGTTCACCTTCTGGGATTACCGGGCGCCCAGTTCGCTGGAGGCCAACAAAGGCTGGCGCATCGACCACATGCTGGCGACCGCTCCACTGGCGGACAAATGTCTGCGGGCCGAAGTCGACGTCGAGCCGAGGCGCGCGAGGGATGCCTCAGACCATACCGTTCTGTGGGCGGAGTTTTCACTGCCGTGACGTTCGACCGCCGCGTCTGGCTCTTGCTCCACGGCCGCAGGCAAGCATTCCAAGTACTCGATTGACCATCTACGTGTATCCAGTCGGATGGCGAATAGCCGTAAGCTGGCAGGGTAAGCGATGATTGTCATTCGAAGGAGTCAGAGGCAGATGTCGAGCCGCGTTGAGCGGAATGGTCGCCAGGTTGTAATCCAAGCAAGTGGAGTCTCCGGTCAAGGGCGAACGCGACATCCGCACCTGCCCTATTCGACGGAGTGCAAGTCTTCACTCCGCCGAAGGAGAGGAGAACATGCTGTCATGCGGCATGCATCGCCGCGTGACTCGGGCGGATGCGGGCAAGCCGGTTTTGCTCGATCAGCGGGTCAAGAACCAGTCCGCAATTAATGCAGCGCAGCACCGTCCCGTCCGTGGCGTAATCCGGTCTCGATTCCGCGATCATCAGTCCTTTGCATTTTTGGCAAGTCATCTTCCTACCTCCTGCTTAGATGGCATGGTTGCTTGAGCGCGAATGTAACAACCGAAGATTAACAGGGTGTTAATGAACCGTTAAAACTCTCTAATGTGAAACACCCATAAATAGAGCAAGAAGACATTTGATTAACAATCACTTAGGAGAAAAACCGGCGGCCTAGGGGCCGACCGAGTATTGCTCTTTGACAAAGGATGGCCTCATGAAGATCGTCGTATGAAGCGCGTCGCCTTCGTGAGCGCCGTTGCCCTGGATCTTCGCCACTTACTGCGCCGATGCCAAGGGTCACGAGGACAGGGTGCCGGCTATCAGTCCCTCGGTCCTAGTCCTGCGAATTTGATGGCGGGTAGACAGCAGGGCAGTTTGACAACGAGTAATTCGCATGATTCATGAAGGCAAGCCTCATATGTCCGTATGGAAGGTATCGGCTCTCAGGCCAGGACAGCCAGGAGGTCCTCAGCGACATCCGTTCCCTGATGGTCGAGCAAGGAAGTAGTGCTAGCAATTCTCGAAGGTGACCATGATGTCGGACCACGATGCGACAAAACCGAAAGCAACCAAGACTGGGCAGTCAGGAGGCAGTCAGCATGCGAAGGCGGACAAAGATGGGCGGCTCTTGTCCGATGAGCTGGAAGGAATCCCGACCGCTGTCCCGCAAGAAGGCGACGGCTACCGGAAGGCGGGGCAATCGGCTTTGGCCGTCGAAACCGGTCGGGGACTTACGAAAGAGGATCTCGAACGGATCAATACGCGAAGAGGACTCATTCAACTGCTCCAGCAGAAGGACGTCGATCTTGAAGCAGTTCGGAAGATCCTCCTCTATGAAGAAGAACTCAAATGCCTGCAGGTGGAAATGGTCCGGCTGCAACGGTGGGTTCAGAGCAGCGGCCAGCGCATTGCCATATTGGTAGAAGGAAGGGATGCGGCAGGGAAAGGCGGCACCATCCGACGGTTCACCGAACACTTGAACCCGCGCGCGATGCGCGTGGTCGCACTGCCCCGGCCGACTGAGCAGGAACGAGGCCAATGGTATTTTCAGCGGTACATCCAGCAATTGCCTAACAAGGGCGAAATCGTGTTCTTCGACCGGAGTTGGTACAACCGCGCGGTCGTGGAACCGGTCATGGGCTTCTGCACGAAAAAGGAACATCAACGGTTTCTCCAGCAGGTCACTGAATTCGAGCACATGCTGTACGAGGACGGTGTCACGCTCGTCAAGTTCTGGTTTTCGATCTCCAAAGAGGAGCAGCAGCAGCGGTTTGAGGCCCGACGAAAGAACCCGCTCAAGCAATGGAAGCTCAGCCCCGTCGACGAAAAGGCGCAGGAATTATGGGATAGTTACACGCGATACAAAGAAGAGATGTTCAGCAAGACGCACACGACCTTCAGCCCGTGGATCATCGTCAAAGCCAATGACAAACAAGCCGCTCGGCTCGAAAGTTTGAGGTACGTGCTCAATCTTTTTCCTTATAAGGGAAAAGAGGAAAGCAAGACGCGCCTGGCCCCCGACCCGAACGTCGTGACGCGGTACCATCGCAAGATGATCGAACTGGATTTTTGAGACCATCATGTCAAACCCGAAGAAGCGAGGGGAGAAGATAGGTGGAACCTCCATCGAGAGCGGAGCGGACCCTGCTCATGCGACGGAGTACCGCCACATTGAGGAGCAAGTGGAAGCGATCCAGGACAAGGTGGCTGAATCCAATCCGGAAAGCGATCAGGAGGAGCTACTAGGGGATAGGCGGCCCGCTGCGGCGCGCATCATGGGAACCAGCCGGATCTATGAAGGGCTCTGCCCCCCTGAACGTATCACCAGCACCGGACATGCGACCTGGTGCACGACCGCATGAGAGACGCTTCCCAGGAGAAACCGATCCAGCCCTTCCCGTCCGTGCGAGCCGACGACAACGAGGTCGAACTCCTTCGCAGCCTCTGAAATTACGGGTGCCGGCTCACCCTTCACCACACGACTCGACACTTTGTACCGTGACGAGAGCAGCGCCTCGGCGCAGGCTCTGGCGCTCGCCTGCGCTTGGGCCATCAATTCCTCTGACCAGGATTCGAATGGCGGGATAGGCGAGAGTTCAGGCATCGGCGTCGGGATCATCGGCACCGCCGTGAGCACCGTCGCGTCCACCGGAGTGCGAAACGGGTGGCGGCTTAGCCACTCACAGATCTGACGGCCATCGTCATGTCCCTCGATGGCAACCAGCACGCGGCGGATAGGCTTCGCACGGCCTTTGACGAGCAAGGTCGGCTGAATCGCATGCAAGAGAACACGGTGGGAGACACTGGTGAGCACGAGTTCGGCCACTCTCGAATGATCATGCGTGCCGACAACGATCATGTCCGCGGCGAGGGCCGTGGCAGTATCGAGGAGGAACCGTGCCGGTTTACGAAACTCGCAGAGCTGGCGGGGCTTGGGAATATCGTTCGGCAGCATCGTAGCGGCCCGCTCCAGCGACTCGCAGCCGGCCTCGAACATCGATTTTCGGAAGATATCATACCCCTGAAGATTGGCGGCTTCGGCGACGATGGGGTATTCAAACAGTCCCAAATCGACGCCATGGACCAGCGTGACGTCTTCCGGCTGATAGAGCAAACCGAGCTGTTCGACCGCCGCGAAAGCCGCATCCGACCAGTCTACGCCTGCAACGATCTTCATGTCTCATCCCTCTGCAAGCCGGGTGTGTTGTCACCCATTTGCCGCCTGCGCGCGTTGCGATTGTCTGGCCCCCTTCAGATAGGCCAGGACCTGCGTATCATCAACCTGCGTAAAATTATGGTAGTGATGGCCGACCGCGATGAACGGTTCCGGCGTGGCGATCACGATCAATTCGTCTACGCGATTCCGCACCAATACGAGGGTATCCAGGGGCGCGACGGGGATGGCAGCGATCAGTCGACGAGGAGACAATTCCTGGACAGCTTCGATGGTGGCCAAGAAGGTGGCGCCGGTCGCGATACCGTCGTCTACCAGGATAACGGTCTTGTCTCGAATCGGGGCAAGCGGTAATCCGTGACGGTACAGCTGTTGCCGTCGCGTGAGCTCTTGCCGCTCATTGCCGATGATCGCTTCCAGATCGGCGTGTGAGAGATGAAAAGCCTCGACCGCTTCAGGATTAACATAGATAGCGCCGGTTTCACTGAGCGCACCGATCGCATACTCTGGATTGTCCGGCGTACTCAGCTTCCGCGTCACGAACACGTCGAGCGGCAGATGCAGAGAAACGCTCAGTTCGTATCCGACTGCCACTCCGCCGCGTGGAAGCGCCAGAATAAGTCCGCTGGGGTCGCCTCGGTAGGATTCGAGCTTCTCCGCCAGGAGTCGGCCGGCTTCTGCCCGATCGCGGAACACCAGAACCCCCCTCGTACTATGGTGTTCTCTTTACATGAGGAACTATGTCACTCTTTTACACAGCTGTCACCGGCAATGGCGACAGGTGATACCCCTGGGGCGTTCAGCCGGACTGAGCCGGCTCTCGAAAGACCTGGAAGAGTTGGGTCCTGGACAGCGGATGGACATGCCCTCGAACGTTCGTAAGAAGCCAAGCAGCCGCCCGCGAGGTTACGCAAACGACGCTGCGGTGTGCCGGACGGATGGTGCAGCCGGATACACGTGCCTATGCATCGGACCATAGGTGCACATGGCGAACACGATGCTTCTAAAGAGATGATCAGCGGCATCCTCCATCCGCACGAAGGCCACCGCTCCTGCTGCAATCATGGCGTTGTAGAGGTACGGCGTGTACTCTGCGGACATTCCCAAGATGACCACTTGAGGAAGAAGCTGCCTGATCTGCCGGGTTGCATCCACTCCGTTCGCCAGATGCGCATCCATCAGCACCAGATCGACCGCCATCGCTTTGGCCTGCTCAACCGCTCCCTCGGCATCACAGGCTTCACCGACGACTTCAATGAGATCGGCGTAGCCGTCCAAGATCATACGAATCATTTCCCGTATCGATGAATGGGGGCCTACAATTAATACTCGCCATCGGAGGCCGGCTTCAGTCTTGTTCGGAATAGAGGATGGATGACGCTCAAACGGCTTAGTGAGGGTGATGGTCGGCATGTGACCTCCTCGGCTGGCGGTGACTGGATTGCTGTATCTACGCTTTCCGCATTTTCTCGATAACTAGGGAGGCCCCTAGTCGGGGATTCGTGAGATGCCAACGGCTTAGGTGTCCCCCTTTGACCGCCGCTCGTCGGGGGTGTTACACTGTCTCGCCGTACGAGCTATATGTTGTAACCTCGCGCTCTTCCCCTCCTATTACCTGTATTGCGCGATGTCTTAGCCGTTGCTCCTACGTGTCGCGGTGCCGATCGTGGGAGGAAGAATCCGTTCGGACGAGCTTTCTCATCGGATGCCGAAATATGAAACGACAGCGATTGACGAAAGGAATGCCGATGAAAATTTCGCATGTGTGGAAGTCGGGCAGCGCCAAGAAGAAGACCAAGCCGACCTATAAGATTCGTTGGGAACTCTTAGGGTTGTCTCGTCCGGATCAGGCGCAATCGAATCTCTCTATGGAAGCAATACGAAGCGAGGTCTCGCTTCTGGCAACCCAAGGTTTGAGCGAAAGGACTCAGTCGCGATCGAGTGCACCCGCCGTCAACGGACGAGGACACAAGCGAAGCATCGCGGGAAGCAGACGTCGCAGCGCTGGAAAGTAACAACCGGTTCCTTGTAACGAAGGAGGATTTACCATCGCACGAGCAGGAAAGACAACGCTAGCCAAGCGCGATCGAGAAAAAGCTCTCCAACAGCAGCGTCGGGAGAAAGAAGCCAAACGAGTGCTCCGCAAGGCGGAGAAAGCCGCGCGGGGTACCGCTCCTGAAGGGGAAGATCCCGATTTGGCGGGGCTTCAGTGGGGACCGCAGCCACCGGCGTTTTAGGCTGAGATTCGCTCGGGGCGACTGCGTCCGGGCAGTTCGCCTGGGCGAGTCAAAGCTAGCCGTAGCCCCCTATTCCCTTCGTTCAGAAGCACTCTTGCGCGGCTCCTTCATGCCACTTACAATCGCCTCCGCTGAGAGGCGTGCATGCCGTCAAGTTTGTCCCGTCGATTGATCCGTACATCGCTCTTCCAATCGTTATTCACCACCAGAATGGTCGACAAGAGACCGCGGGCCAGATTTTTGACCGTCGGTGTCCTGCTGCTGATCGCCGGATGCTCCGTGCTGCCAGGCCATTGGCGCCCCGGATGGAACGAGCACTGGCGCGATGGCAAGCCGGTGCCCGATACCGCCGGCTCATGGAAATTGACCGATCGCGAAGCAACAGACGGTCGTTTCCTGGCGCTTGCAATCTCGGGCGGTGGAAGCCGCGCTGCCAACTTTGGCGCCGCCGTGATGCTCGAGCTCCAGCAACGTAGGCTATTGGAGCAAGTCGATGTGATTTCGGGAGTATCAGGCGGGACACTCCCTGCCGCGTATTACGGACTGGGCGACAAAGCGGGGGCCTTCACGGAGTCCGCCCTCCGGGAAGCGCTGGGATTCGACTTTCAGAGCAGTTGGATCCGGCGATGGTTTCTGCCGCAAAACATTTTTCGCTATTGGCTCTCCGATTTCACCCGTTCGGACATTATGGTGCAGGTTTTCAACAACCAGCTTTATCATGACGCCACTTTCCAGCATTTCCTGCCGCATCCAAAGATCTTGCTCAATTCGACGGTTCATAACGATCACACCCGCTTTACATTTACGGACGAGCGCTTCGCCAACCTCCATTCCCTGTTGGCCACCTACCCCGTCGCCAATGCCGTGAACGCATCTTCCGCATTTCCTGGTGCGTTCCAGGATGTGACGCTCCAGTGGTACATGGAACCGCCCCAATACCTGCATCTGTATGACGGCGGCCCCATCGACAATCTTGGTGTGCAGGCCATCACAGAGTATGTCAATCGAAACATCCTCGGCACATCGCTGGATCGACTGTTTCCCAACGGTTGTCTGATCGTCATCATTGATGCTACGCCTGCGAGCGAGCACCCCGAGCTCAACACTGGGCAGTCCAGCCGCTCGTTCATCGACTACTTCGTCGATACCAATGCGTTGGATGCGATGGATGCGATGCTGCTGGAGTCCAGGCGGTCGTTGCTGGCAGGCATGGGCATTCCCGTCGCGAGGCAGGATCAAGAGATGCGTGGACGGCTGCCGGTGAACGATCCACGGCAGTGCGGCTGTGAAGTCCGCCACATTGCTTTGCGACAGCTGATGTATGCGGGGGAAGAGGCCGATGGGTTGGCCGAACGAGCGACGCAGATCAAGACGAAATTCTGGATAGGCGAAGACGAGCAGAACGATCTCTTCGCGGCCGCGAAGCTGCTCATGAGGATGGCTGACGACAAGAAGCTGCTGTCTGAGGAATCATTGAGAACGTCGTGCGCGGTTGAACGCAAGTGAGTGGCGAGGAATCATCACGCGGCTTTTGCGGTTCGACTACCCTGATAATCCGAAAAGAGATGGGGGCGAGACGATAAGCGCCTGGTCGCCGGCTTCTTCGAGCGCCTTTCTCGGTGTGGTCAATTCGGATTGTTAGAAATCATCGGTGACCACTATCGCGACCCGCATTCCCTCCAAT
>DASTJX010000086.1:0-16433 GCA_035716265.1 Nitrospira sp. | reverse complement strand
CGACTCGTCGGCACTGCCACCACAGGACACGACACCAGGCCTCCGACAACGCTCGGCAACACTCCGTCCATACCGGCGACCACGACGATGACCTTGGCATCGGTGAGCTGCTGGTGCCGGCCCAACAACCGATGGATACCGGCAACGCCCACGTCGTAGAGCGTCTCAACCCGGCTGCCCATGACTTCCGCCGTAATACGGGCCTCCTCGGCGACCGGAACATCGGACGTTCCAGCCGTGATGACGAGGACGCGGCCATGAAGTCGCCGCCGCTCATCGCGCACGGCGACGATGCGGGCTGACTCGTGGTAGACCGCCCGCCGTTCGATCCGTGTGATGACGGCCGCTATGTCGCGAGTCGCCCGGGTCGCAAGAAACGGGCGATGGTGTTTCAACAGCGATCCCGCGATGCCCCGGATCTGCGCCGGCGTCTTCCCTTCACATAAGATCACTTCAGGAAATCCCTGGCGGATCGAACGATGATGATCCAACGAAGCAAACCCGAGGTCTTCGAAAGGGAGCGATCGAAGCTGCTCAAGAGCGCTGGCAACGGAAGTCTTGCCCTTTTTGACGTCGCGGAGCAAGCGCTCAAGCCGTTCGCGATTCATGGGTGGCCTTTTTCCGGTTTGGCGACCCGCTCCATGAGATCGCTGACGGCTTTGCGGCACGATTTCCCTTCAAAGAGCACGGCGTTGACTTCCCGGACAATCGGCATCTCGACACCGTGCCGCACCGCCAACCCGGCAGCCGCCCGGCTCGTCCGCACCCCTTCGGCCACGGCCTGCATCCCGGCGAGAACGGCTTCTAATGTCTCGCCTTGGCCGAGGCGAACGCCAACATGGTGATTGCGACTCAAGGTACCGGTGCACGTCAACACGAGATCGCCGACGCCTGACAGGCCGTAGAAGGTTCTCGGATCTGCTCCCATTGCCATGCCAAGCCGGACCATTTCCGCCAGGCCTCTGGTGATCATGGCGGCCCTCGTGTTGTGCCCTAACCCCAACCCATCGACAACCCCGGCTGCTAACGCCATGACATTTTTTAGCGCTCCGCCGAGCTGAACACCGACCACGTCGCTGTCTGCATAGATACGAAGCGTGGGCGTCATCAAAGCGGCCTGAAACGATCCCACGAGCGCCGCATTCGTCCCGGCCAGACACAGGGCTGTGGGCTGGCCCTGGCTGACTTCCATGGCAAAGCTAGGCCCCGACAACACCATCAAGCCATCGTGCAGATCAGGCGGCAGCACCTCGGTCACGACTTGCGTCATGAGTTTGAACGTATCTTCTTCGACGCCTTTGGTCGCGCTGATGATAGGGAGTGGGCGTGAGAGCAAAGGAGCGAGTTGGTGAAGCACCTGCCGAGCGACATGGGACGGGACCACAAAAAGCAGGCCGTCACATTGCTCCAGGGCTTCCGTTAGGGTGTTGGTCACCCGGAGTGTTGAGGGAAGCGTCACTCCCGGCAAGAAGAGCTGGTTTTCATGCTTGGACGCAATCGATTCGAGCACGTCCCGTTCATATGCCCACAGAATCGTCCGGAGACCCTTCTCTGCGAGATGCTTCGCCAAAGCGGTGCCCCACGCTCCGGCACCGATGACCGAAATATGCTCGATCGGCTGCATGGTCCTGGATAAAGGGCTCAAGGTGGATGGGCTGATGTCGGGTTTGTGCTGTGTGATCAGGCGCGCGGATTATAGGAAGGCCGTCTTTCTCCTGTCAACGAACCGCTGTCCGGGGATTGTACGGCACCGATTGTTTCCGACGACAGTATCACGCAATGGTCGACACGAACCCGCGCTTTCTGAGGACTTTTCACGTGTTCTTGTGGCACATCGTTTGCTCAACTCCGGCGGGATTTCACAAACTTCTTCGTGCTCGGCCGCTGGACCGATAGGATGGGACAGGCAATCCATACCATAGTGAGGGCAGGACGATGTATACCATGCGAACGATCACTGCGCTCATCGGAGCAACCCTGCTCGCCATCAGCGCACCGGCCACGCTGTCCTTATCGACGGCGCAGGCCGAAACGTATGTGGCCGGGCAGTTCGGCGTGACCATACCGTCCATCGGCAAGGGCCTTACGGATGTTGATCTGACAGGCAGCTTTATTCCTGGGTCGACGACTTCAGACCAGGCTCTCAAGTCCTCCATCCTGTATGGAGGAAAGATCGGACACTATTTCAGAGCCGTCCCCTGGTTCGGCCTTGAAGCAGAAATCTATCGCACGACTCCCCACATCAAACAACAAACCATCGAGTTCCGCGGTCCCAGTGGTCCTGTCGGGTCCGCCGAACTTGCCGGTGTCCATATGAGCGTCCTCACGCTTGCACCGTTGAATCTCAGCTTGCGTTATCATAAGACCAGACTACAACCGTACTTCGCAATCGGTCCCGGAATCTTCATCGCGAAGATCAAAGATCCCGCACTCAGTTCGGATAATTCACAGTCCAGCACGAAACTCGGCCTCAACGCCCAGCTGGGACTCCGTTATTACCTCACAAGGCATGTCACGATGTTCGCGGAAGGAAAATACAACTACGTTCGGTTCAATTTCCCCGAAACTCCGCCAGGCAGCAGTTTCAATCTGTTCGGCTTCAACGCCACATACAACATGTTCCACCTCGCCTTCGGCGTCAGCTATCATTTTTGATCGAAGATTCCTGGTTGTACAGTTGGAAAAGAGACGGGTTCCGTGTAGATTGCACGGACCCCGATGAAAGTCTGCCCGTCATGCCGGCGTGAGTGGCCCGAGATCTATCGCTACTGCACCCATTGCGGCAACCAGCTGGACGGGTCTCCCCGGCCGATCGGGAGCGCATCGGTCGCACCGGAAGGCCTCAACCTGCATATCTTGTATGGTATGGTGGCTCTTCTGGTCCTGGCCCTCCTTTTTCCGCCT
Source organism: Nitrospira sp. (assembly GCA_035716265.1). Taxonomy (GTDB): domain Bacteria; phylum Nitrospirota; class Nitrospiria; order Nitrospirales; family Nitrospiraceae; genus Nitrospira_C. The sequence goes on along the minus strand of DASTJX010000086.1, from coordinate 13,529 downwards.
TGGGAGACGCCTCCGGCACAACCTCCACAGTTCTTGGGCCTGCATTTCATTCTGGCGCCGCCGAGCCCCGATGCCGTCGTGAGCCGGCTCGTGATCACGATCGAGCTGGTGACGATTGCCATCGCCGGCCTGTATGGAGCATTTCTCTTTCGCGGCGGGAGGTAAGAGGAGGATGCCTGTACTGGTGAGGTTGACGCTCAGTCCAGAGCCAGTGTGAGACACTTCGCGGACCCTCCGGATTTCATAAATTCATCCAAAGGAACCGGGTGCGGCAGATACCCACGATCCTTGAGCCAGGTCATCGTCTCCGGACAACCGTCCGGCAGCACGACGTGCTTACCCACGCAGACGGCATTGCAGGCAAACTGGAGCGCTTCGTGCTCAGGAACAGGAAGCCTCGACACAGCGGGGATGCGATCAGCAATTGCCGCCTGCGCATAATGGTCAAACGCTGCGGGATAATACAGGAGATCTCCGCCGCTCAAGGGACAAAAGCAGGTGTCGAGATGGTAGAACCGGCCGTCAATCAGTTCCAGCGGGAGGATTTCTTTCCCGAACAATTCGCTGAGAATGGGGAACGCGCGGATGTCGGAACGCTGCCTATAGCCGCCGAACCAGCCGTTGGGAAACCCGAGGAGGTCGCCAGCCCCTTCGAAAAATATATCCGGGTCCAGCGGGAGGATTTCGTATCTCTGTTCACGAAACCAGCCTTCGTAATGCGCCTCTTCCCTCTGCCGCTCCGGATAGCGGAAACGGCTGGGAACGGCCTTGCGGCCGACGACGACGCCGGCATTGGCGGTAAAGACCAGATCAGGAAGCCCGGGAACCGGCTTCATCCGTTCCAGCACCGCGCCAACGTCCCGCTCGAGGACTTCCATCAGCCCGTGCCACTGCCGAATGGCTCGTTCAGGAGCGACGACATTTGAACGTCGCATCCACGGATTGATCTCATAGTCGATCGAGAAATAGTCCGGTGGACAAACCAATAACCGGCTCATCCCTTCCACCCCAGCTCTCTCGCCACATCGCGCAAGAATGAGGCGGCATCCATCACAAGGCCTACCGCTTGAAAACTGCCGCGATCGGCCAGCTTCGTCGGCACCGCCGGATTCACGTCGACGCACACCGTCGGGATGGTTGCCGGTAACAGATTGCCGGTGGCGACCGCGTGAAGCGTCGAGGCGACCAGCAAGGCGAGGCCTAGGCCGGGAATCGCTGCACGCATGGCCGCCTGCGCCGCAACGGAATCGGTGATGACACCCGGAAGCGGCCCATCGTCTCGAATGGTACCGGCCATGACCATATGCACCCGCTGTCTGACGCAGGAGGCCATGATGCCATGTTTAATCACGCCGGTCTCGACAGCTTTCGCGATGCTGCCGATGCCGCGGATGCGATTGATAGTGCGCAAATGGTGCTCATGTCCATGAGGCACCACCCTGCCGGCCGAGAGTCCATACCCCAATGAGGTACCGTACAAATCGGCCTCCATGTCGTGCGCAGGAAGCGCATTTCCACAGAACAGGACATGGACAAATTCCTGGTCGATGAGCCAGGTCAACGCATCGCGCCCTCCGGCATGGATGATCGCGGGCCCTCCGGCGACCAGTACCTTGCACCCGGATTTTCCGCTCCGGTGACCGTCACGCAGCACGTCCATCCGTTTCGCCACGTCGGCGATAATATGTCCATGCGGCCGCTCGGCCGATACCTGCGACTCCATGAAACTGAATACGTCACGTTCCTGGGGCCGCTGCAACGGGACCACGCGGATCCCCGTCCGGCCGGTCACCACGTCATCACCAACCTTCACGCCGGCCATCGGCACGGCGACGGCTTTGGTCCTGTCCTTAGTCACCACGATGCCCAAATCCATTTCGATGCCTTCCACATCGGCCCAGCGACCCGAGAGCCGAACCTGCGTGGGCAAATGGGTCGTCGCATAGAACTCCTCCGGAAACACACCGTCACGAGGGGCCGTCTTGAGTGTGCAGTCCGCCTCACCTTCCACGGATGCCCCATGAGGCTGGATGGCCCTCAGGATGTCGGCGAGCAGCTTTGCCGAACCGGCTCGAACAACGATGCGGGCATGCGACGGTTCGCTGCGTGTTTTGCCGATCGAAACCTGCTCCAGATCGAAGGTCCCGCCCATCATCAGGATGGAATCAAGCACCTTCGCAAGAATCAGCGAATCGATGATATGCCCGCTCAGCACGACGGTCTCTTGGGTGTCAGCATTCATGGCGACGATCTCTCTCACCTAGATTCTATCATGCAGGCGCGGCCCGCCCGGTCCACTGGCCAGGAGCAAAAGGCCCCCCGGCTCAACCCAGTTCGGGTGTTTTCATGAGTTCCCGGAGAACGCTCGTGGCGTAGGCGCCCGGCGGGAGGACGAACGACAACGTGAGAATGGACTTATCGAGCGTCCACTCCAACTCCCCCAACGGCACACGCAAAGACCGTCGTTCACCGCGAAATCCACAGACTTTGGCCGCGTGGATGAGGGCCTCAGGGGTCGAACCTTGTTCAGTGATGACGGCCTGTTCGATCTCACCCGCCCGACCGGTCGCCCAGGACACACGAGACCCGAACAGCACACCGGTGGGACTGATCTCAAACCGGTCGGCCCGCGCCTGTTCTTGCTGAGCGTCTTCTACGAGAAAGCAGGCGCCATTATCCATTTTCATGGCCCAATCACCGGCCCACACGCAATCAAGACTTTCCAGCCGGCGCCCGAGAATCTGATTAAAGAGATGGGATTGGAAGGAGTTGAGGTACCACATGCGCTTGGAGCGACTCATCTGGGCCCGCTTCGATGCATCCGTGAGCAAGGCAGCACCGACATGGTAGTTTTCTCCACTCTTCCCTTGACGCTGAGGCCCGAAGAAGTTCGGCACGCCGCGACGCGACAGTACAGTGAGGACTCTAGGTACGGCTTCGTACGCATGGGGAGCCACATCCCGAATAACCAGCCGAAACCGGTTCCCGGCGTGGTGGCCCGGGCGCAATCGATTCCGGTGCCGTCCGAGCACTTCGACGGCCAGAATCTGGTCACTGTGTTTCAATCGAACCACACGATCTGGTGTCACGGCGTGAAGCGACAGCATTTGCGTGGTGACGGCTCTCGCATCCTTGAGGCCGGCCGTGCCAATTCCACTGGTCTTGACGCCGACAATCGATGAGATTCTCCGTACCAGATCCGGGGTCGAGAGCAACCGCTTGGTCACCTTGATATAGAGGTGTTCGCCTTCTCCGCAGGGGAGATACAGGGGACGTTCGTCGACCTGGAAATCCTCAGGCTCCGTACGGAGCCGTCCGCCGATTCCGGGGACGGTAGCGGTCAGATATGGCTGCGGCATGGGTGACCGGACCTCCTGCGCTTCCATGGTATACTCGGGGTAATGCTGGCTACATGGAACATGGTCGCCGTGCTTCCCCTTGCATTCTCCGCGTTCGCGTCCGAAGGGCAAGCTGCGTTGGTTGTCGACAACGGCGTCTTCCCTACGTTCACTCGCCATATCGCCAAGCAGGTCACGATCGACAAACAAGCTTTCGCCGAGGCGAGCACCTGTCTTTCATGGTTCTACAAGGGAGAGAAAAAGCCGCCTCCAGCCGCCGCTCAGGGAATTAATCGGCGTGTGGCTATCGCGTTGCAGCCCGAACGAGACTGTCCCCGTCAATATCCCGGCGGCATGGAGCCGGCACGAGAGGATTTTGCAAGAAAGCAGGCCTTGTTGTCCGTAAGCCTGACGATATACGAGTTCGCGCTGGTCGCCGACCATAACGACGATCAGCAGTACAATTCCGCCGAGCTTCAAGACATCTTCCATTCCCTGTCTCTCGCGTATGATGCGGCCGCACCGCCTGGCGTAGCCGGTGCCACATTGACCGCCCGTTTCGACCAGTGGTACCGGACCAGAAGTCTCGACGAAGTCATGAAGGGCATGAGCACGCTCTATGAACGAGGGTACCGCGTTACCCAGCATGACCGGGCCGAGCTGGACCGGGTCATGAAATGATCAGACGAATGGCCTCGTGGCCCGATCGAGTCCGTACCTATATTGGACATGGTCTGAGTGAGCCGTTCTATCGCTTTTTTCGGCTCTTTCCCAATTGGGAAATCGGTCTCGACCAGCACGAAATCACGCACCACACGCACATCTCCCCCCCTCTTGCCGGCCGGCGGGCCGTGCACTTAAGTGACCTGCACGTGGATCGGCATCAACCGCGCCATGAGCTGGTGGTCTTGACCGTCGAGGAGCTTCGGCCGGACTGGATTTTCATTACCGGAGACCTCCTGAACGTGCCGGAAGGTGTGCCGCCCCTGTTTCGCTTCCTCTCTCAATTACGGGAGATCGCTCCAGTCTTTGTCACCTTGGGCAACCACGACCACTACAGCGGCGTGCCGCTGTCTCAATACGCCGAAATGGCCGATCGCCACAAGATCACATTATTGATCAATCAGAGCACCTTCATCCCGAGCGGGTCCGGAGAACTGGCTGTCGTTGGAGTCGACGATCCCTCGCTTCATCGTGCGGATCTCCGATGCATTCCCCCGCCAGCCAACCGCCGCTTCACTCTGCTTCTCGCTCACGCGCCCAATATCCTCGACATGATGGACGACGAGCATGCCGTTGACCTGATACTGTGCGGACACAGTCACGGAGGTCAGTGGCAGATACCAGGGGTTCCGACTTTCTGGCTTCCCCCCGGCTGTCGGGGCCGCATAGCGGGACCCCATGAAAACGCTCGCCACCGGCTTTATGTGAATCGTGGCCTCGGCTGGTCGTTCCTCCCCTTCCGCTGGAACTGTCGGCCGGAAATCGCGGTCATCAATTGGGTCGAGCAGGCCCAGGACGCAGTTGCTTAAATCCCTCTTTGCTACCCAAACTAGGTCGACCACCGAGGGTAGAAAGACGCCTTTCTCTGTAGCGAGCAGCACCCTTATAGGTGAGCTTCGTGTTCTCCTCCGTCGATCGGGTGGAGGCAAACTGGTTGCGACGTGCGAGGAGTGCAGCGCCCTGCCGCTCCGGTCGCCTCAGGCGATGGCGAGCATTGTCCGAAGGTCCGTTCGGAACGAAGTCTAGGACGGAACACGTTGCGGAGCCAAGCAGCGGCAGGGCGATGCGGTTTCACCCCTCGCTGATGCAATTGTTAGCCTCCACCCGACCTACACACCCATCCGTGCCAACGCTTCCTTAGCGCGACTTCTGACGGTCTGGTCCCAATCGTCCTTCATGACCGTGGTCAGGCGCTCTATGGTCTCGGTGGCTCGTAAGCGCCCGAGCGCCAATGCTGCACAGGAACGGACGTAGGCATGATCATCCTCTAAAGCTTTCACCAGCAAGGGCACGACGCTCAAGTCCTGCAAGGTACCGATATGACTGGCCGCCATCCCGCGTATGCGATGCTGTTTGTCGCCGACAGCGCGTTGTAAGGTCGTGGCGAACAACTCTTTGAGCGCGGGAACCACCGATTCCAATCCCTCCACGCGATATTCGTTGACCTCGATAAGGGCAAAGGCTGTTTCCAGCTTTTTTTCATGAGTCGTTTCTCGGGCAAAACGCGCCAGAAGGGTGGACCGGCGACGCAGCCGATTCTTGCGTTTCTGGACGGCTCGTGTCATCACCCACACGACAAGCAGGCCTACCGCCGCAAGCAAAGCGACAGGAAGGGCTTGATCGACAATATAGTCTTGTGTTTCGAGCGACAGTCGCTTCCAGACCCAGACCGCCGCGATGACCGTACCGAGAAGGACGGCGATCGTGGTCAGATTAGCCTGGCCCCTACAATGGCTCTGCATACGCAGCGCATCATAGGGAGCGCTGACCTTTTGCGTCAAACGGCTGGCCATCCTTGACCGGTAGTTCTAATTCGGACTATTCTGACTACGGCGGCATGGATTTGCCCAACCTGAAAGACGATCCCTATCTTAAAGTGCTCCGCCCATTGGTGGAAGCCTACTTGGCCTTCGCCCGGGTAGATAACCGGCACATCCGATCGCTCCGCCTGACCCCTTCGCAATTCGACGTTATCGTCACGCTCGGCGACACGACAGGGTTGACCTGTTCCCAACTTTCTTCCCAAACACTCGTGACAAAGGGCACCTTGACCGGGGTGTTGGACCGGCTGGCAAAGAAGGGGTTGATCAGACGAGAGTCGGTGACAAGCGACAAGCGGCGCACCAAGATTAAGCTGACGGAAAAAGGCGGGGCACTGTTTCGAAAAGTCTTTGCCGCGCATATTGCGTTTATCCGACCGTTCTTCGAGCGGGCGCTGTCCCAACAAGAGGTCGACACGGCGAGCACGTTGCTACTCAGGATCCGTGACAGTTTCCAAAAAGGAGGACCGCTCTAAGCATGCACCTCACGATTCTCGGTTCAGGGACAAATGTCCATCGCACGAGGGCGGCAGCCGGATACCTGGTTCAAACTGATCAGACACTCTTACTGGATTTCGGTCCTCGAACGCTGATGAATCTGATCAAAACAGGCGTCGACCGGCACCGGATCACCCACATTCTGTTTTCGCATTACCATGCCGATCACTTCTCGGATTTCATTACGTACCTATTCGACGAGATCATCTACACCAAATTCGAAGGAGCCAGCAGGCCGCCCTTGACCGTGATGGGCCCTCGGGGCACCACCCATCTATTCAAGACCATGTTCGGGATGTTGCCGGGGTTCGACCAAGCGCCGTTCCCGCTCCGGTATCGGGACCTGGGTGATCGGGCCCTGCGCTTGGGCTCCACAAAGATAATCCCACACACTGTATTGCACACCCCCGATCTACATTGTCTCGGCTACCGGATCGAATATGGGAGCCATGCGCTTGCATACTCAGGGGATTCGCAATATTGCGCGTCGCTTGTGCGGCTCTGCGGCGATGTGGATCTCGCGGTGCTGGATTGTTCGTTTCCAGCGAACCGGCCTAATCCGGTCCATCTGCACGCAGGCCAATGCGGACAGGTGGCCCACGAAGCCGGCGCTGGCAGGCTGGTACTCTCGCACTTCTATCCGATCGCCGAGCGTTGCGACGTGGTGGCGCAAGCAGCAGAGTTGTTCCACGGACCGATTACGAAGGCAAAGGACTTACTGCGCCTAACAGTCTAACGACCGGGAGGGCGTTAGACTCCGGCTAAAGGCAAGGTCGCGGACAGAGGGACGGACCAAGGCGTAAACTTCCTCACCGGGCCAGCCCGGGCTGCTCGCGCAGCTCTTTCCTGGGTCTGGTACGTCGACAGTCTGGGCGATGCGCGAACGAAGTTGGGCAAACGCGGCCCGGGTTTCCGATCGCTTAGCGATCGGAGGTAGGGTAGGTACAACGGCCGCTAAGGTGCGCGGATGAGCTTGGGAAGAGGGCGCGTCCCGGGAAATCGATTGCAAAGCAATCGGTGGGTCGGGCGGGTGAAAAAAGACGCCGGGGTCGGGAGGTGAGAAAGCCGATCTTCAGTGCACTACAATCCGCCTTCTTTGATCTCACAGCCCAAAATTTCCATGAACTTATTCAGACGCGTCTGCCTGATAGAATCACCCAGCTTGACATAGATCGCCAGGAGGTTCTTGATCAATCTTGAGAGGATCGCACGGACCGGGCTGTGCTGAAGGTAGCGCTCATCGAAGCCGTAGCCGGCCTCCGTCAGAAAACGCTGACAATTCTTTTCCGTCAACAAGGCTCCTCCATTGAAGCAGTCGACGAAGATCTTGTATCGGTCGGATTCGTATTTGACTAAAAAGTGACCAGGCATGCCGATACCGTGAACCGGCAACCGCAAGCGCTTGCCGATGAGCAAATAGACGATGGACAGACTGATCGGAATTCCAGTGCGCCGGTCGATGACCCGGTTGAGATAGGTATTGTCGACCTCATAGTAGTTCTTGGTGTTGCCTTTGAAGCCTTGTTCCGTGAACAAATACCTATTGAGGGTCTTGACCGTTTCCTCGCCTGACGCGCGCGGTCCGATGCGGTCACGCACCTCCTGCGCCATCTCGTCGAGCTGTCGGCTATAGGCCGCCACGTCCAAGCCGGGATAGGCATAGCGTGCGATCAAGAATGACCCATGCTCCAAATCCATCCGGTCGTCGGGAAGCGCCGCTTGCGCGATCAGTTCGTCCTCGAGCTTCCCGCCACGGATTTCTTCGAGCACGGACGCGATCCGCTGTGCCATCTCAGGCTGTTCGATTTCTGCTTCCTGCAGGAGGGGAACGGCTGAAGGACCGATATCGATGAGCCGGCCGCTGATCGTTTGGACGATTTTTTCGTCCTCATCGGCGAGGAGCCGAATTAAGGCGCGGATCTGACTTTCTGGAATGACCATCATTCCCACCCTTCTTACCAGCCCTTCCCTTTGATGGTCAACATGCCCGTAGACTCCGCGTGATCCCCTCATCCCATGGCCCGGCGGAACGCTTTGGCACCACCATAGAGGCACAGCGCATCGAAGAGGATCATCACGACCACGACCATGGCTACATGCGGTAGCGCCTCGCTCCAGTTGGAAAGGATCAACGGCCGCACGGCGTCGATGGCCCAGGTCATCGGATTGAATCGTGCCAGTACGCTCATCCAGGCCGGCATTGCCGTCAGGGGAACCAGCGCTGAACTCAAAAATATCATCGGCAGGGAAAGAAAGCCCAATACGGAGAAGAAATCCCCATGGCTTTTCACCGAAAACGCCATCGCCATGGAGATCGCCGTGAGGCCCACACCGAACATCATGCCGATCAACAGAATGGTGGCAATGCCAAGCAAGCCGGTGGCCGGCCGGACGCCGAAGAGAAATGCGACCCCAAGAATGACCAGCACTTGCAGCGACGTGATCGTCATGACAAAAATGAAGCGGCTTAGAATGACCGACGTCCGGTGGATTGGCGTAGACATGAGCCGTTCCAGAAATCCGTTTTCTTTGTCGAACAGCAAATCCACCCCCCCAGCGAGCCCATTGTTCAGCACGGTCATGATCACCACCCCGGCCGCCAAGAAACTAATGTAGCTCGGCGCCTGCGTGACTTGGGAATCGGCCGCGCGCTGGAACAGATTTCCAAAGAAGATCAGCCAGAACAACATGGGCTGCACGAGGGTGAAGAGCATGCTAAATTTTTCACGGCTGAGCCGGCGCACCCAACGCATGGTCAACGCACTGATCTCTTGCCAGTATTCACGCATGGCGGAGTTCCAAAAGTTGTCTAATCGACATGTGTCACCGCCGCGTCTTCGATGCGTCGCCCGGTGTGGGCCATGAACACGTCATCCAACCTGGGCCGGTTATATTGGACGAACTCAACAGTGCATCCCAATCGGTTGGCCAGCTCCAGAATGGTAGGCAGTGCCTTCTCAGGCGACTCAACGCGGATGTCCAGTCCCTTTGACATTGCCGTGACGGCCTTGATAGCGGGTTGGCCTCTCAAGGCCGATTCGAGAGACGAGATCCTCTCCGCCTCTTTGAGCGTCAAGGAAACGATATCGCCGCCCAGCCCGACCTTCAATTCAACCGGTGTGCCGATGACCTTGATGACCCCGCCATCGATAATCGCCAATCGGTCGCAGAGCTGGTCCGCTTCGTCCAGATAGTTGGTCGTCATAACCACGGTTAACCCGCGAGCTTTCAACATACGGACGTAGTCCCAAATCCGCAGTCGGCTCTGAACATCCAACCCCAATGTCGGTTCGTCTAAAAACAGAACTTTCGGATCGGGCAGGAGACCGCAGGCAATGTCGAGTTTGCGCTTCATTCCTCCGGAATAGGTCTTGGCCGGACGGTCCGCATGCGCTTCGAGTTCCACCAGCTTGAGCAATTCAGCGATGCGCCTCCGCGCTTCATCCTTCGGCAGATGATACAAGGCGGCCAGCAACTCGAGATGTTCTCTGCCGGTCAGAAACCGGTCAATGGCTCGCTCTTGCGGCACGTAGCCGATCAATCGCCGGACACGATCCGCATCCCGTGCGCAGTCGAGGCCAAAAATCGTCGCACGTCCGGCAGAAGGCGCGAGCAAGGTAATCAGCGTACGCAGGATCGTGCTCTTGCCTGCGCCGTTGGGACCCAGCAGTCCGTAGATTTCGCCGACATGGACCTGGAAGGAAATGTCTGCGATGGCCTGGTGACCGTCGTACGACTTGGAAAGATGAGAGACGTCGATCGCAATCGCCCCGTGCATCACCCCCAGCCCTTCGCCCCATGATGATCATGCATCAGGAACTGGATCAAATCGCTGAGGCGGCGAGCCTGTTGGTGGAGAGTGACGGCTTCCAACAGGAATTGCTTTTCCAGCGGGGTGCAATCCACGTACGTGGACAAGGTGTTGACAAGAATGTCGTCACTGACATCTTCGCGGAACCATCCCTGCCAGGTCGAGGCCTCCTGACGGGACCGCAGATATTCCTCCAGCGCGGTGACGAGTCGCTGGCGAACGCCAGGATCCAGCGAGGCCTCCTCCCCTCTGGGCTTGAGCGCAATCGAGGCTTGACGGTAAGGCTTCTCATACGACTCCAGGGTGATCTCAAACCGCTCAAGTCCCTGGAGAAGAATGTTCGACCGGCCGTCGGCCAGTGGCTGCACGCTGACTAGCCGGCCGACACATCCGGTCGAGAACACCGGCGGATTACCGTAGTACTCAGGTTCCCAGCCTTCCTTGAGCAGCGCAATCCCGATACATTGCCCGCCGATCACGGCATCATCCACCATCTGGCGGTACCGCGGCTCAAAAATATGGAGCGGCAGATACGTTTTCGGGAACAAGACCACGTTGGGGAGCGCAAAGACCGGGATATGTTCGGGAATGGAACATGGCCAATTCTTTTCGGGTCGCTCGGGTTCGTGATGATCACGCTCTCGATCTGTTTGCATGCGGCCACGATAGCCGATGGCTGACAAAATTGTCAACGGCGCGACTGCAAGACGCACGAGCCGATGGAGCGACGAAATCCCTTGTCTCCACTGGCGATTTGTGACTTCCTACAGCCCCGTGTTATAAGCGCTCGCATCCCGGACGGAATCGGTATGACTTCACCACGGCGATTGATCTTCCTGCTCTCTTGGCTCGCAATCGTCCTTCCGTCAATCGCTGCGGACACCACCTCATTCGTTCCCGCGCAGGAAGGTTATCGATATACATTCCCGCGCGACCACGGTTCGCACGATGCCTTCCGCACCGAATGGTGGTACTACACCGGTAACCTCGTGAGCGACGAAGGACGCCCATTCGGCTATCAACTCACCTTCTTTCGTCGCAGCATCCCGCAGGCACAAGTCAAAACCTTGCCCTCACAATGGTCCATTACCCAGCTCTACCTGGCTCACTTTGCCGTGAGCGACTTGAAGAACGGACGGTTTCATGTCTTTGAAAAGCTCAGCCGTGCCGGTGTCGGCAAAGCCGGGGCGGAGGCGGAACGTCTGCACGTGTGGATTGACCGATGGCGCGCCGAATCCTTGCAAGCAGACGTGGCGTCACAGACCCTTCAGGCCTCGGACGACGACCTGGAGATCGATTTGACGGTCGTGCCGGAAAAGGCGCCTATCATTCACGGCAAAGATGGCGTCAGTCGAAAAGGGCCAGAGTCCGCTCAAGCGTCTCATTACTACTCATTGACGAGGCTGGCGACCTCGGGGAGAATTAGCCTGGGCAATGAATCGTTCAACGTGACCGGAACCAGTTGGATGGATCATGAGTTTGGTTCTGCCGATCTCGGCAAAGACCTCGTCGGATGGGATTGGTTCAGCATCCAGCTTGCCGATCGCACCGAATTGATGCTCTATCGGATGCGCCGCTCCGACGGATCTCCCGATCCCGTTTCAAGCGGCACTTTTATCGAACAGGATGGCCGGGCTCAGCATCTGACCGTTCGGGAGTTCATGCTGGAGCCCATCACGACCTGGACGAGTCCTGCCAGCAAGGCACGTTATCCCTCGACCTGGCGCCTGTCCATTCCTTCGAAAGGTCTTTTGCTTGCACTTGCTCCCCGCATGACCGAGCAGGAACTGACCACGAACCGCAGCACACAGGTCACCTATTGGGAGGGCGCCATCGATGCGTCGGGCACCTTGGAAGGAAAGCCGATCTCGGGGCGCGGCTACATGGAGCTGACCGGTTATGCAGAACGCTTCTCGAAGAAGTTATAGCGTTCACGGGCCTCCCTGTTGGGACGATCTCACCGCTTTTCAATCAACGTCCAGAATCATGCCAAAACCGATGTTCTGATCATTAGAGTGATGGGTTCGCCGAAGCAACATGATGCAACCAAAACCCTCTGGCCAACGCTCACGAATTCGACTCTTCAGAGCCCGTGCATTGGTCCCGTATGACATGGTCGTAAGAAAGCAGACACATAGCGGCTCGATGTTCTATGCTCAAGTCGAAGCAGGCATGCGCCAACCGTAGATTTGCCTTGAGCCGGTAGGACAAGCCACATGTTGTTCATCCACTCAACTAGCTTGCGCCGCTTACCCCATTCTTTCATCACGATCATATTCTGGCTTTTTCTGTTTCTTTGCTGCTATGGCTGTCAGAAAGACAGCGAAGCCATCGTGTCGATCGCACTCCACCCGACGAACCCGAATATTTTATACGTCGCGACCAACGACGCGGTATACAAAACGCGCGACGGCGGCCGTACCTGGGAGAAATTCCCCAGTTTCAGCGCCAGACGCGTGACGACCGTGGCCATCGATCCGCAGCTGCCTGCCACGGTATACGCGGGCACGATGGGAGATGCCGTCTACAAAAGTCCCGACGGAGGCCAGCATTGGCTGCCGCATAATGTGGGATTGAAGGAGCACGTGTCCTTTGTGAATCAATTTGTCTTCCATCCGGCACTGAGCGAACGGATTTATGCCGCCACCACCGTGGGAGCCTTCTACAGCAAAGATGCCGGGCGGGAATGGGAAGAGCGGATGAACGGCATGAAGGAAGTTCACATTGTCACGTCGGTCGCCATTGATCCGAAATCGCCATCCGTGCTGTACGGTGGAACGACGGGAGGAATATACCGGTCTGAGGATGGAGCGCTGACCTGGAAAAAAATCAACAACGGCCTCATTCCGGATAGCGAATTGATGGCCTCCATGGCTTTGGGCGTCAACGCCATTGAAATCGACCGGACAAATCCCCATGTGGTGTATGCCGGCACAACCAAGGGACTCTACCGGACGGCGAATAGAGGAGAAGAGTGGCAGCGAATCGGGCAATCGATTCCAGAGCCGTTCGTGAGCAGTATCGTGATCCATCCTTCCGATTCTGCGGTTCTGTATATCGGTGGGCCGGCAGGGGTCTGGAAGAGCGCCGACAGTGGTCATACGTGGCAGGCCATCAACGAAGGGCTCGCTTCCTTAAACATCCGAGCGCTGGCCATGGAACCGAAAAACGCCCGGACACTCTATGCCGGGACGAACGGGAGCGGGCTGTACCGGTCGATTGACGCCGGCGAAACATGGACGGCCATGCCTCTCCGAGCCGCCGCTTCTCCAACCTTGCCTGCGACGTGATCTCCTGTCTCTGGCCTTTAATAGCCCGGTTTTGATTCGCCTCCATGCT
>DASTJX010000085.1:0-16684 GCA_035716265.1 Nitrospira sp. | reverse complement strand
TGCAGCGCAATTCGGATTGGGACTGCAACTGACGCCGACCGGACTTGACACAAATCCGCCCCCGGTGGGCACATTGGAAATATTAAAGCCAAACGCGTGCTCGCCGAAATGTCCCTTCAAATAGAGTCCCGCTGCGCCGTTGAATGAGGTGTTGGCGCCAGGCCGATTGATGCGGTTGGCGATATCCTGGGCTTTGGCAATGTTGGCGGCGGTATTGGGGTCATTCGGGTTGAAGTTTTCAAGGTCGGTAACCGCGTCAGCCACGCCCAGGCGGTCGATCGCCTGGACACCGCCCACAATCCGGATGTCGACCGTCTGTGTCATGGCGAGGCCGGCGGGATTCCAATAGGTGGCCAATGCATCGGTGGTGATTGCCACGCCAGCGCCGCCCATCCCCATGGCACGCGGTCCTACGATCACAAATTCAGCTGCGAGCGCTTTCCCGTGAAGGAACAAACAAAGGAGCAGGATGACAGCGCGAAAGGGCAGACCAAGCCGCATGGATCGAGGCTCCGTATGGACGCAGGTGTTGCTGAGTCTATTGGATGAACCGGCGCCCGTCAAGGATTTCCCAATGATCTCCAAGCGATGACAACACCACCGCGACATGAGATCCAGCGAAAAGCGCCATCACATCGCCGTGTAAGCACCGAGCTGCTCGTTGCGTATCGCAGCAAGGAAGGCACGTATGAGACGAGGATATCTTTCGCGCTGCGCAGGGGGTGTTAGATGATCTGCCCATCCTGCATATGCAGGATCCGATCAGCCTGAGCCGAGAGCTTGTCATTATGGGTGACAATGACGAAGGTAGTGCGCCGAGCTTTATTGAGCTCACGCATGAGCGCGAAGAGGGCGTCTCCGGTATGGGTGTCCAAATTGCCGGTCGGCTCATCGGCCAGCACGAGGTCGGGCTTCTGAAGCAGGGCTCGGGCCACGGCGACCCGCTGCTGTTCCCCTCCCGATAATTCCCCGGGCTTGTGTTGCAGGCGGGGACCCAATCCTACGTCCTTCAAGATGCCGATGGCCTCCTGTCGTACTTCCTCAGGCTGCCGGCGCTGGATCAAAGCCGGCATACAGGTATTCTCTAAGGCAGTAAACTCCGGCAGCAAGTGATGAAACTGAAAGACAAAGCCGATGCGTCTGTTGCGGAACTCGGCTTGCGCGGCCTCAGACAGTTGAAACAAATCCTGGCCGTCGAAGCACACCGTGCCTCTGGTCGGACGGTCAAGCAGCCCTAAAATATGGAGAAGAGTGCTTTTCCCGGCGCCGGACGCCCCGACAACGGCTATGAGTTCGCCGCGCTCAATGGTGAGATCGATCCCTCTGAGCACGGTCAAGGTTTGTTCGCCCATGGGAAAGGATTTGTGAAGGTCTTTGACGGTGATCATGCTTGAGAGCCGTGTCGAGGCAGATACGGAATATTCGTCAGGCTATTCATAGCGAAGGGCGGCGACCGGCTCGAGTCTGGCGGCCTGCAGAGAGGGATACACGGTCGCCGCAAAACTGATGAGAATGGCGGAGCCGGCGACCAAGAACACGTCCTCGGCCAAGACGTGCACAGGGATTTTTGAGATGTAATAGACCGTCGGATCGAAGGTCCATAATCGTTCGATGAGCCACAAGAAGGCATATCCCAGCGGAATGCCGATCACCGTGCCCGAAAGACCGATGATCAGTCCGTTGAGCATGAAAATCCGTCGGATACTTTTTTTCGTCGCGCCCATGGCCTTCAGAATGGCGATCTCCTTCTGTTTTTCAGTGACGATCATCGTCAGCGTACTCACGATGTTGAAAGAGGCGACAATCGTGATGAGCACGAGAAGAAGGAACATCATCGTCTTTTCGAGTTTGAGAGCGGAAAACAGATTACGGTTCATCTGCATCCAGTCCCTGGCGCCATAGGAAAAGCCGAGCGATTGCTCCACGCGCCTGGCGATGTCGCCGGCACGGAATACATCGGTCACTTTAATCTCGATGCCCGTAACGGTCTCTCCCATGCTGAAAAACTTCTGCGCTTCCCCGAGGTCGATATAGGCGAGGGAGGAGTCGTATTCATACATTCCGGATTGGAAGATCCCTGCCACCGCAAAGATTCTGATTTTAGGGACCATGCCCATCGCGCTGATCGTGCCCGTCGGCGACACAACGCTGACCGTATCCCCGACAAAGGCGCCGAGTCGGAGCGCCAGCTCTTTGCCCAAAATGATGCCGGGTTTTTCCGACGATTGAAGGGGACCAGAAGGGTTGTCGGGCGGAGGCAGCTTCACCGCAATCGGTTTGCTCAGGTCTTCCAAACGCCCCGACGCCATATTGTGGGCGAGCGCCGTCACGTGACCTTCACGCTCTGGATCGATGCCGCGAAGGACGACGCCTTGAGCGCCGGTTTGAGTCGTGAGCATGACTTGCTTAAGGATGAAGGGCGTCACCGCCACGACGTCAGGAGCGGATTCCAGCTGCTTGGCGACCGCATTATAGTCGCTCATGCCGTCCTTCATGCGATCCTGAACGATGATGTGTGCCGTCGTGCCCAGGATCTTTGCCTGAATATCCTCTTTAAAGCCGGTCATGATCCCGACGGTCCCAATCAACGCGGCCACGCCCAAGGTGATTCCCGCGACTGAGACGAAGGTATTCAATGAAATGGTTCGATTACGCCGCTTGGCACGCAGGTACCGAAGACCGACAAAAATCTCGTAAGGGAGTGTCAAATGGTTATTTCTCCGGACGCAGCTGCGGGAAGAGTATCACATCGCGGATCGAAGCTTGATTCGTGAAGAGCATGGCCAGCCGGTCAATGCCGATGCCCTCTCCCGCCGTCGGCGGCATGCCGTATTCCAAAGCCCGAAGGAAATCCTCATCGACGACGTGCGCTTCTTCGTCACCGGCGGCGCGCTGTGCCGCTTGTGCCTCAAAGCGCTCCCGTTGATCCAACGGATCGTTCAGCTCTGAAAACGCATTCGCAATCTCTCGTCCCGCGATGTAGAGCTCGAACCGATCGGTGAGAGAGGGGTCGGCATCCTTCCGCCTGGCCAACGGAGAGATCTCAATCGGATAATCGGTAATGAAGGTCGGCTGCTGCAGATTCGGTTCGACGGTTTCTTCAAAAATCTCATTCACAATGTTGAACAGCGGCCACTTCGGATCGACCGGCACGTGTAATTGCTTTGCCGCAGCCACCGCCTGTTCACGATCCGTCAGGACGGCGGGAGCCAGGCCGTTCACTTCCAGGATAGCCTCACGATAGGACCAACGCCGCCAGGGAGGAGTCAAATTGATGATCTGTCCCTGGTACTCGATGACCATCTTGCCGAACAGTTGTTGGGCCAACGACATAATCAGTTCCTCGGTGAGACGGATGAGGTCCTGGTAGTCGGCATAGGCCACATAGAATTCGAGCATGGTGAATTCGGGATTGTGGATAGTCGAAATCCCTTCGTTTCTGAAATTCCTATTGATCTCAAAGACACGCGGAAAACCGCCGACGATGAGCCGTTTCAAGTAGAGTTCCGGTGCGATGCGAAGAAAGAGATCGATGCCAAGCGCATTGTGATGGGTGACAAAGGGCTTCGCGGCCGCGCCACCGGGAATCGGGTGCATCATCGGCGTCTCGACTTCGAGAAACCCGCGTTGAATCAAGAACGCCCTGATCGCCGTGATGATGCGGCTCCTTGCCGCGAAAATGCTGTGCACTTCCGGGTTTGCGATGAGATCGACATAGCGCTGACGGTACCGGGTTTCGACATCGGTCAAGCCGTGCCATTTCTCCGGCAGAGGGCGAAGCGCCTTGCTGAGGAACGATAGGTCGTGGACCTCGACAGTGAACTCGTTGGTCTTCGTTCGAAACAAAGTCCCTGTCACCCCGATCCAATCACCGAGGTCCAATTGTTCGGTCACCGTGTACGCCTTATCAGACAGCAGATCCTTCTTCAAATAGGTCTGCAAGCGGTCGGACCCGTCCTGGAGCACAGCGAACGCAGCCTTCCCGAATCGACGCAAGGCGACAACACGGCCAGCGATGGTACACGGGATCTTCTCGCTCTCCAGTGCTTCTTTCGTCTTTTGTCCATGTAGCCGGATGAGATCGCTCGCCCGATCCTTCGCGTCGAAGCGTGTCCCGTAGGGAGCCACGCCCGCCGCACGAAGCTGATCGAGCTTCTTAATCCGCTGCTGCCGCTGCTCGTTCGCTTCATCCATGCTCAGACCTGTCAACCGCTGCAACTACACGTCATCGGATCCGTGAGCCGGAGAGAATTGATCGCTCCCTCTGATGAGCTTCTGCTTCAAATAGGCCTCAATGAAGCCGTCAACATCGCCGTCCATGACCGCCGACACTTGTCCGACCTCGTGGCCGGTCCGATGGTCCTTGACCATCTGATAGGGCTGGAACACGTAGGAACGGATTTGACTGCCCCACGCAATATCTTTTTTCTCCCCGACAATGGCATTGAACTCCGCTTCCTTTTTCTTCTGCTCCAGCTCGTACAGGCGGGCTTTCAAAATCTTCATCGCACCGTTGCGGTTTTGTAGTTGGGACCGCTCGTTCTGGCATTGAACGACGATGCCGGTGGGCAAATGGGTGATCCTGATCGCCGTCTCGACCTTGTTCACGTTCTGGCCGCCAGCGCCGCCCGCCCGAAACGTATCGATCCGCAGATCCTTCTCCTCAATCGCCACGTCGATGTCGTCGTTGAGTTCGGGATAAACAAAGACGGAAGCAAAGGACGTGTGCCGTCGCTTGTTGGCATCGAACGGCGAAATGCGTACGAGCCGATGGACGCCGGCTTCCGCCTTCAAATAGCCGTACGCATAAGGACCGGCAACGGACACGGTCGCACTCTTGATCCCGGCTTCTTCGCCGGCCTGCAAATCCAGCGTGTCCACTTTGAACCCTTTACCCTCTGCCCAGCGGACGTACATGCGCAGCAGCATCTGAGCCCAGTCCTGTGACTCGGTGCCACCCGCGCCCGGATGAATGGCCACGATCGCATTGTTCTGATCGAGGTCGCCGGACAGCAAATGCTCCACACGAAGTGCGGCCAGTTGGGGTTCGAATTGGTCGAGCTCGGAGACGAGTTCCCGCTCCAGGCCGGCATCGCCGCTTTCCTGCGCCAATTCCAGGAGCGCCGTCACGTCGCTGAGCTTCGTCTCGATATCGCGCCATTGCTGCAGCTCACGCTCCAGCTTAACTTTATGACGGCTCACGCCGGCCGCCGCGCGTGCGTCGTTCCAAAAATCAGCCTGGCCCATCTTGGCTTCGAGTTCTTCCAGTTGGGCGGTCATGCGGGAGAGGTCAAAGATGCCCCCGAAGTTCAGAGACTTGTTCGTCGACCGCACGTACGCGAACACGAATTTCGTCGAGCATGAAACACAATCCTTTCCTTTAGACGGGGGTAGCTGCGATCGCGTCCGGTTCGGCTCCCTTGGTGCCAAACAAGCCGTACAGCGAAAGCAGCAGGGAGATTAACATACAGCCATAGGCAAAGACATCTCCATGCCGGCTGTAAAACGTCTGCGCTTGCCGAACGGGAATCGTCGCCTGCAGCGCAGCTTCGGTAAAAAGGGGAGACGTTTCGATGATGCGCCCGAATGGGTCGATAAAACCTGAAATGCCGGTGTTGGCCGCCCGCGCGAAGGCCAGATGGTTTTCGACAGAGCGGAAGACGACCATCGCGAAATGCTGGAAGGGTGCGGACGAATCCCCGAACCAGGCATCGTTCGTAATGGTCACGAGAAACTCGGCACCGCCAAGCGCCATCCGGCGGACAAGGTCGGGAAAAATGACTTCATAACAGATGACCACGCCAAATTTGACGGAGCGAGAGAAGCTCGAATCCTCGGAAGGTTGGAACGACAGCACGATCGGACCGGGGCCCGCCTGAAAATCGCCGATGCCTTCCACCAGCTTGTCCAGAAAGAACAACAGGGACGATTTCAGCGGAATGTACTCGCCGAAGGGCACCAGGTGCTGTTTGTCATAACGTCCAAGCAGTTGACCCTGAGGTGAGAGCAGGTAGGCACTGTTCAGCAGGAACGGCTTGCGGTCCGCATCAAACCGCACTGCGGGACTGCCAAAGAGAAGCGGGGCTGAAGCGCGGTTGGCCATGGACACGAGTTGCAGCTGATACACCGGCTCGCGTTCATAGATGAAGGGTGTCGCCGCCTCCGGCCACACCACGAGATCGACGCTGTTGCCGAACGATTCCGTCAGTCGGTCATAGCGTCGAAGCGTCTCATCCCGGTAGGCCTGATCCCATTTCACCGCCTGATCAACGTTCGGCTGTACGACGCCGACCCGCAATGAGGCCTTTAGCGGCTCCATCCCCGCCACGATCAACGAGGTGCTGTAGGCCCAAGACAGGCCGACCAACATCGCCGACGTCGTCACTAATTCCCATGGAAGACGCGCCGGCCTGAAACCACGAAACAGCGGCATGAGCCACAGATACAATTCCGCCAGGGCAACATTGGTCAGCACAATCAGAAAGGACACGCCGTAGACGCCTAAGTGATCGGCGATCTGAATCACGTCGAGCTGACGATACTGTGAATACCCGAGAAGCGACCAGGGAAGCCCCGTGAAGATATAGGTTCTCAACAATTCCAGCGCCACCCATAAACAGGGTGCGGCAAACAGGCCGTATCGCGGCACCAGCATCCGGAACCATACGACACCGGCACTGTAGAGGGCGACAAAAAGACCCAGATACGCCGTCAACAACAGCATAATGCCGTAGCTAATTACCAGGGGGACTTTCCCGTAGGTATGCATAGCGGTGACGACCCAGGACATGATGCCGGTCGAACTAACGATCCCGGCGAGCCATCCCAACCAAAACGCCTGCGAGCGTCGACTGCTGCTGGCCAAGGCGATATGAAGGGGGATCAGGGCGACCCAAGCCAGAAGGCCGAGATCGTACTTGGGAAAGCAGTAGGGAAGCAGAATGCCCGTCGTGGCGGAGAGCAGGATAAGGCGGACGGGCCACTGACTCATCGCGCTAACTTAGCGGAAGGACAAAGGCCGTTGCAACCTGCGCTTTGAGTACACGGTGGAGATTGAGCTGGCGTCTGTGCTCGACGAGAGGCGATGCTGTGTGCTGACTCGTAGGACGGTGCGATCCGATGCGCTAATGAGTCTGGCTCGAGAGGAGAGGCGGTGGCTCAGTATCGGTATTGCCGAAGTCGCCGATCATTCCACAATCCGCGCCATCCAGTTCTATACCGAAATGTGACTGACGCACCCAGCATACCGTCGCTTTCTTGATCATCAACGCACGCTTGGCAGGACGAATGAGGAGCACCGTGAGCTCCAAACCCACGGTGACCATATGAGTGCCCGATACACAGCCGCCATGCTCGGTGAGGTTTTGCATCATACCGCTTGCATGGAATTGCCCATCAGAATAGTAGGCGACGCATGACAGAGGTGTGCGGACTCGACATCGTTTGTTCCGAAGAGACGTCACGATGCGCGGCATCCTCTCTTGGATCCCATGAGTCGACGAATTGTCCAGCGACGGCTCTGTTCGTCGATGGGCAGTAGCCGGACCCCGATCAGAAGTGATGCCGCTGCAATCCCCATCGCATTCATCAGAACATCGCCCATTTCCACGATTCGACCCGGCACGAAGCCTTGGAACACTTCCATCCATATCCCGAACACCAGCGCCGCCTGTACTGCGACACACAGCGCAACACCTCGAGGCCACTCCCGGCCTCGTAACCCACTGGCGAGCAACCAGGTCAACAGACCATAGGCCGGCACATGGGAGAATTCCGAGAAGGGACGAGGAAAGAATTCCAATAGACGACCGGAAATTCCTACTCCCGGCGTGATCAGAGAGCCGAATCCCAAGAGCACCATATAGAGGAGTGACGTACCCAAGCCCATAGTCGCCTCCAGTGACAGCGTTGAGGGAAACCTACAAGATCACTTACGGAGAAACTATTGGGCAATGGTAGGGCGTCAGACAGCCGACAGGCTGAGAGAGGAGTCTCGCTTGCTGTGCTCCAGTCGGCGAAAGTTCATGTACATCCTATGAAAATCATGGGGTTAGAATTTGTATGCACCTGCGCATATTTCAGCTATCGCAGGCTACGCGTTTCTGCCACCTTTCGAGGGAGGGCACGAACACAGCAAGTTGGTGATTTCTCACGAATGAACGGGTATTCTTCCGTTCAGGCAGATTTGACCCGATTCGCTCGTTGAGACACACACACAAAACTCAGGTGAACTGATGCGCATCCTCGTCCTCTTCTCCACTCTGATGGCTTTGTGCATGGTGAACGGCTGTGTCAGCCAGAGCACGTATGATGCGGTCGTGCAGGAAGGACTCATGACGAGGTCTGAACTCGATCGGATTCAGGAGGAGCACAACGCCCTCGTCCGTCAAGCAAACGACCTTGAACGGATAAACGCGGACAGCATGCGCGAGGCGGAAACCATCCTCGCAGCCATACAGCAAGCCAAGGATGACGCGGAAGACGAACGTCGTGCTGCTGAAATGCATATCGCGAGGTTGAACGCGAAAGCCGTACAAGCGGCCAAACAGCACCACGCCCTTCAGTATGAGTTGAATGTTGCCAAGGAAAATACCGGCGCACTGCAGGAGATGATTGACGTGTATCAGCGGAAAGTGCGGGATGGAGCGCCGACTCATCCTCAGGCGACGGAGCCCGCGGTTCACAAGCCGTTCGATCCTTCTACAATTCCACCGCTGCAGGATCTACCAGCGCCTTCGGCGGTGGAACCACCGAAACCTGTTGCCCCGCCGCCTCCCTCACCGCCGCCGGCCGCAAGTCCTACCCACCGCGCGCAAGATCCAGTCGACGTAGGCTGGTTTGAAAGTATTGCGGGTTGGCTCGTTTCACTGTGGCGATCCGTCTTCTCTTAGACTCCTGCCGGTCGTCCATCATTGTGTCCGTCTTGTGCTTTTCCCAGGTGCGTTGAGCGTTCACGATGAATGCGCAATTCATAAACGCCTGGCAAAGCTTGCCGTATCTGCTTCAATGGTGAGAAAACCCTGTTGGCTGTGGATATTTATCGGACTCCATGCTCAAAAACTCGCTTCCACGGCAGTGATGCCTCCACCATCTTTCCGCAGTGCAGGAATTGATCGGGTGGTTCTGTCGCACACAATTAGTAGTGGTGAGATCGTCAAAAGCCCTATGCCCAAAAAATAGGCACTTCGCTGTGCAGATGCGAGGAATACGACTGTCCTGACGCAAGAATGAAGTTTGTTCACAGACTTATCCACAGAAAATGGGGATCGGAGAATCGGGCACATTTTCGACAAAAGAAAGCCCTAAACAGGTGCCGCCAGGAGACAAGCAGCAGGACGCGCCGGTGCCTGAAGATGTGATTCGGAAGTCGGATCGGCAAGAATGTTAGATGTGGGAGGAGCACGCACCTACCGAGAGTGATAGGTACGGTGGAGACCTTGGGAGGACTTTAGGCTTCCCAGTACAAGCTGGGCCTGCACACCATCCTCAGCGCTCGGTCCCCTGATGGACCACATTCCCTCTGGGCGTTAACTCCTCCCACAAGAAATGACGATAGGCTTCTCCTCGAAACTCGTCAAGCAAACTAATGTATCGAGCGACCGTCTCACAAACACGTTCACTCACACCGGTCTTCCGAGCTGGCGAGATCGACGACCGGACGAATCACCGTTGCCTCGCGCTATCTTTTGTGATACCAAGACGCACTCGCCCCATACCATACGAGGTGGAATGTCGAAGAACCACACGGCCGCTCAACTTTCCCGATCCGCAACACTCGATCCTGCCGTTCCCGACAAAGCTCTTGCCAAAAAACCATCGCAACAAGTGACGGCGGTGGAAATGGGCGCACGGCAACGGGAAATCTCCGTTTCGGAGTTTTTCACGAAGAACCGGCATCTCCTGGGTTTTGATAACCCGCGGAAGGCCCTCCTCACGTGCGTCAAGGAGGCGGTGGATAACGCCTTGGACGCTTGCGAAGAGGCCGGGATCCTGCCCGAGGTCAGCGTCAGGCTTGAAGTGGTCTCCAACGGAGAGCAGGTCGCACCGAGCCAGGCCAGCAAGTTCCGTATCACCGTGACGGACAACGGTCCTGGCATCATCCGACAGCAAATTCCGCGGATTTTTGCAAAGTTGCTTTACGGCTCGAAGTTTCATCGCCTCCGTATGAGCCGCGGGCAACAAGGCATCGGCATTTCCGCCGCCGGTATGTATGGTCAGCTCACGACCGGAAAACCGGTCAAAATCATTTCCCGCACCGGCCCACGAGCAGCGGCTCACTTCTTTGAAGTCCAGATCGACACCAAGAAAAATGAACCGCTTGTGCACGAGAACAAACAGATCGAATGGGAACAGTTGCAGGGCACGCAAGTCACCCTGGAGGTTGAGGGCAAATATCAGAAAGGTCGAGCTTCAGTCGACGAATGGCTGGAACAGACGTCTATTGCAAATCCCCACGTCAGACTCGTGTACCACACACCAGAAGGCGAAACGAAGGAATATTCCCGTTCGTATCATGAGCTGCCGCCCTCGCCGCGCGAAATCAAACCGCATCCCTACGGGATTGAATTCGGAATGCTGCTTAAAATGCTGCAGGACACCAAGAGCCACTCGGCGTCAAGCTTTCTCGCCAGTGATTTCTGTCGAGTCTCGCCTCAGGTGGCCGTGGACATCTGCAAGGAGGCGAAGGTTTCCCCGCATCTCAAGCCTCGTGACCTGAAGGGGCCCGCAGCCGAAACACTCTACCGGACAATCCAAGGCACGAAACTCATGGCCCCGCCCACCAATTGTCTTTCTCCTATCGGGGAGAAAGCCATCCTGTCGGGCCTCTACAAACAAATCAAAGGAGAGTTCTATACCGCCGTCAGCCGACCGCCAGCCGTCTACCGCGGCAATCCCTTCGTCATCGAGGCAGGCTTGGCCTATGGGAACCGACCGGGCGATCAGCCGAAGACGGAGCAAGCGGCGGGACCGAAGGCCGAGGGTGAGGACGAGGACGATAACACCGAGCTCGCACGAGTCATCCGTTACGCAAATCGAGTGCCCTTACTATATCAGCAGTCCGCCTGTTCCACATTCAAAGCCGTGCTGACCACGACGTGGAAAAACTATGGCGTCCCGCAATCGCGTGGGGCCCTGCCGGCCGGTCCGATGGTCATCTTCGTTCACATGGCCTCCGTCTGGGTACCCTTTACCAGCGAATCCAAGGAGGCGATCGCCGACTATGATGAGATCCAGAAGGAGATCACCCTCGCCTTACGTGAGTGCGGGCGTCGTTTAGGATTATTCCTACGCCGGCGGGAGCGGGCGGCCAGCGAATACAGACGGCGCAACATCTTCGAATTGTATATCGAAGAAGTGGTCGAAGCCTGCAACCGGCTCAAAGGCGGGAAGCTGCCAAAAGACAAGATCAAGGTGCAGCTGCAGAAAATCGCGAATTCACGCACAGGCGGCCTCAAGACTGATGAAGCCCTTGGCAAGACCGGAGCAGGTCCGGAAGGGCTTCCTCATTCGATTATCGTGACCGAAACAGGCATCGAGGGAGAGGTTCAAGCGGCCCCGGAAGACGTAGAACCGGCCACAACCGGTCCGGCACGCGAAGGCGATCTCGCTGGTGGGAGCACGCCAAGCGCAAAACCTACTCAACGCAAAAGCGGTGCGGTGAGACAGGAACTGAAGAAGGGGACGAAGAAAGGCGTGCACGCCAAGTCCGACCAGATGGGGTTGTTTCTCGATAAATCGGCCGCAGGCGCGCGGACTGCTACGCGCCGCCGAAGGAAGTAACTAGATGACCACGAAGCAGAGACGCCCGAGTCCCGTCGAGAAGAAGCTAATCGGCCTGGCCGACATTGTGATTTCGGCTGCAGACCGGTCGAAGGATCCGACGTTTGCCATCCCGATTCGCGCGCTGTCGAATGTGTCCTTCAACGAGCGCAAAGGCCTGATAGAGATGGGCCCCAAGAAGCAGGCTCGTTCGTTCTTCAACGTCGGCATGGCGAAAAAATTTATGCAGACGGTGCTGGTGGCTGACGCGCTTTCAGAACTGCAGCGGGCGGATCTGACGACGTCCCTGCGGGAAATTTACTACCGGACGAAGCACACCATCCAGGATTCGCACGAAAACACCTTCGACACCCAGGACGAATCCGACCCGGTCATCGAGGACCTGGAAGTC
The DNA here is from genome assembly GCA_035716265.1 of Nitrospira sp. Lineage (GTDB taxonomy): Bacteria > Nitrospirota > Nitrospiria > Nitrospirales > Nitrospiraceae > Nitrospira_C. Next base: position 4,512 of record DASTJX010000085.1, on the reverse strand, counting down.
TCGTTGGCGGCGTTGCGCGAAGAGCTGCACGTCAGAGCGGAAAACAGCGGCAGCATCGTCGGTCCCGTCGTGTTCGGCGATGACGGAGATCGGGTCGACTGCGCACGCCTCGGCAAGGGAGGGTACTCGGTCCCTTCGATTGTCGAACCCGAATATCTGGAGATCCGACGTTGTACGGCTGATTTTTTGCTGCTGGTCGAAAAGGGAACGCAGTGGAACCGACTGTCGGAAGACAAGTTCTGGCGCCGGTACAATTGCGTCCTGCTGACAGGAAATGGTCAACCTCCAAGGGGCGTCAGGCGACTGGCAAGGCGGCTGCATGAAGAACATCGACTGCCTGTCTACGTCCTTGTCGATAACGATCCCTGGGGCTACTACATCTATTCGGTCGTCAAGCAGGGATCGATCAATTTGGCGTTCGAGAGTCAGCGCATGGCCATTCCCAAGGCCAAATTCATCGGATTGTCCAGTGCGGATCCTGAACGTTATCAGTTGCCCCGTAATGTCGGGATCAAGCTGAACGAAAAGGACATCGCCCGCGCGAAGGAACTGATGAACTATCAGTGGTTCCAGAAACCGGCCTGGCAAACTGAAATCAAACGCATGTTAACCATCGGTCTCAAGTACGAACTGGACGCCTTAGCCAATAAAGACTTCCAATACCTGACGAAAAAATACCTTCCGCGAAAGTTAAAAGAAAAAGACTGGCCGGATTAATGCGCAGGTCCACCCGTCCACACTCAGATGCACCTGACCTCTGGAGACGGTGAACGCGGTCTCCAAGCCTCCGGCTTGCTGAACGGGAGGACACTCACCGCGGCAGGGGATACACCCAGTAGCCAACCTCCACATCGACGAGATAGCGTCAATGCATGTGGTATGTGTGTCTCTTGATTTTAACACTCAGCATGCTGCCCGCTTCCGCGGCGGACGCGGCGGACATTATCCCGGCACCAGAATCTTCGCCGCCGGCGCCTACACAACCACCTGCTACTGAGGCACCTCGACCGAATACGGTTCCCAGTCCTACTGACCCCGGCATAGTCAAGCAACCGGACACAGTCCCGCATCCCGATTCGGTTGTTACACCTCCGGTTGTGGACCCCAAGATGGCCATTAACCCGGAAGCGGCAAACCCACAGACGGAACCCCCTGCTCCCCCTCCACAGGACTCGGTGCCGAAGAAGCCATGATCGATGAGAGCGAAAGCACTCGCCTCAGCGATGACGTCAAGGAACTGACGATCGCAGGTTGCCGCGTGCGCCTTGTATATTCCCGTGCGACGGACGACCGATGGATCGTAAAGGGCACGATGCAGTGCGGGATTGAGGATCAACAGGGCGAGGGCTCGATCGTTACCGAAGCCTATCACAGCCGGGAAGAAGCGGAGCAAAACGCGGTCGAACGGGTCATGACGCTGTTGGGTGAACAGACTGATCGCAGCCATTCGCGCGTTCGCAATTGGAGCTGACTGCGGTTACAGGCATTATATCCAGACGGAGGTTCGGCATGGCAATGATCGGACAAGCGATTCCCGACGGCACCTACCAGGCCTTTCACGACGATCAAATTCGTTCGATCACATTGGACAGTTATCGCGGACGATGGCTGGTCCTGGTGTTCTATCCGGGCGATTTCACGTTTATCTGTCCTACTGAATTAGAAGAATTAGGCGCGTTATACGGGGACTTTAAAAAATTGGATGCCGAAGTCATCGGCGTCAGCACGGATTCCGTCTACGTTCACAAGGCATGGCATGACACATCCCCGGCAATCAAAAAACTGCAGTTCCCCCTGCTGGCGGACGCAGGCGGCAGCTTGTCCAATAAACTCGGGGTGTATCTCTACCGGGAAGGCGTCGCCTTGCGCGGCAGCTTCATTTTTAATCCCGACGGCAAGCTCTGCGCGTATGAAGTCCATGCCAACAACATTGGACGGAACATGGAGGAGCTGTTGCGCAAGCTTCAGGCGGCGTCATTCGTCCATCAAAATGGGGGAGCCGAGGTGTGCCCAGCCGGTTGGAAGCCAGGCGATCGCACGCTGCGTCCGAGTCTTGATCTTGTCGGCAAACTTTAGGTCCGATGACTGTGACCTTTCAAACTTCGACATGGACGCTTACTGTCGTTCTCGCGTCAATCGTGGCAGCAATGAGTGCGTGCGGACCATCGGCCACATCTGCCGGAAAGAACTCGCTAAAACAGCATACGGGAGAGCCGGGGAGTTCCGTGCCAAAGACAAACCCTCCGCACTATCCCAATACCTCAGGCAACATCGTCGCGCCACCCGGCAACCCCGCCGGTAATCCTGCGGGTTTTCCTCCCATGGTCGGAGGCACGGAAACTCAGCAAACCGCTTGGCCGGAGGGCCGCTAATAATTATGTCAAAGGAGCACTCATGACTCACACAACGCTTATCACCGCTGCAGGGGCATTCATGGTTCTAAGTCTCGTGTCCGCTTGTAATCGCGATCAGGACCAGACAACGCCAGTCGGGCAACAACAGGGACAAGGCGGCAGTGCTCAGGACTATCCGTCAACTCGCAACATGGAGAAACCCGATCCTGCGATTGGCGGTACCAACAGCGCAACGAACAAGCCGGCTCCATCCGGAAACCAGGAGCAGCAAGCCGGTTCAACAACGCGGTAGTATCATTTCGGTCACGTAATCCGCTCATCGAAGCTGGTCGGGTGAGGCCGGTCACCGACCAGCTCGTTTGGGCTACTTCCTCACGCACCGCTGCTTGCGCCAGCTTTTCCCACGGTGTAAGATCCAGCGTCTCACACCAAGACCGATGGTTTATTCAAGCTCGAACGTCGTGAGCCCGATCAACGATGCCGAACATTACGTTATTGATCTCTCCCAGTTGCGGGGCCTGTCCGTCGGCAAAAAGCCTATGGAAACAGCTCCGCGTCAAGTACAGTTTTTCGTACCGCGAAGTGGACATTACGACACCAGACGGTCAGGAACTTGCCAATCGCCATGCGGTGCGTGCCGTTCCGGCGACCATCATCGATGGCCGGCTGACGTTCGTCGGCGTTCCAAGCCGAGAAAGCGCCGAAAAGGCCCTGCAACTGAAAATGCGTCCGCGGGAAGGCTAGTAGGCTAAGGGTAAGATGGACGAAGACGATATTGAGCTTCCGATCCTGCCTCGGATCGATAAAGGACCGCCTCCTGACTGTCCGATCTGCGGCGACCCCATGTCCTTCATCGACGGTGACTGGGCCTGCGTCGATTGCAATGGCGAATTGCTGGGTCCCGAGACAGGGTAGTGCACAGGCGGTCAGCGATTGGTAGTGAGTTGACCGTCGAGGCCCCCACGATTCTCCACTCGCCCAACTGCCACCATCCACGGTTGCTGAATGTTGAGCGTCGTCACCGGTCAGTTTCAGCCTTACCTCGAGTCCGCCCTCGTCACCCATCTCAAAGGGATTAAAAGCGCTGATGTCTGGTCTCCAATTGCCATTGTGGTGCCATCGAAGCCGCTCCTTGACCGGATCCGGTGGCTATTGGCCATTGAGCATCAGCTGGCGTTGGTTAACGTCCATTTTTTGACCTTCCATCAACTCGCGCTGCGCCTGGCGGAGGAGAGCCGTCTCGAAGGGACAGGGCATCCACCGCGTGTCGTCGACGAACTGTTCTTCGAATACCTCGTCCGCCATCTTGTACAACGACGGCTGGCGGAGCTGCCTGCACTCCGTCAACTCGGCCGATCGTTCGGAACATGCGCAGGGCTCTGGTCGACGGTGCGGGACTTGAACGATGCCGGGGTCGATCCAGCCACCGCGCTCCGCGCGGTAGGGGAAGGCTATTTCGATCAAGAAGACGCAGATTGGCTTCGTGCCCTGTTTTCACTGCACGCGGCTGTAAGGGAAGTGGGAAGGGGTTTCGGCGTCGTTACAGCGGATGATCTTACGGAAGCGGTGCTCCCTGCAGTGCCGACGTCCCCGTTTCTGACGTCGCTGACCCACATGTCCTATTACGGGTTCTATGACTTGACCCAGGTGCAGCTTTCTATGTTCCAAGCGGTCAGCAGCACCGTTCCCACCACCCTCTTTTTTCCCCTGGGATCAGATTCTTCATTTAGTTTTGCTCGGCGCTTCTTCGACCGCCATGTCCAGCCGCTGCTCAAATCGAATGACGCGCCGGTTGAGACGGTGGATTCCAGCGAGGCCATTGGGGGCGTCGACGTGTCACTGCGAAGTGTCGTCGGTCGGGAAGAGGAACTCGCACTGGCCTGCCGGACCATTCTCGATCTGGTCGAAACGCACGGGTATCGGTTCGACGAGATCGGAGTGGTAGCTCGAACGCTCGATCCGTACCACAGCGCCGCGCGGAACATTTTCGATCGGCATCGGATTCCATTCTTCTCTCCGGCGCGGCGGACACTCATTCATGAACCACTCTGTAAAATGCTCCTTCAACTGGCTGCCCTGTCGGCCAACGACTTCTACCGTGCAGCCGTGCTCGATCTGGTGGCGTCACCATTTTATATCGTGCCCCTCTCTTCGGGCG